>JAUJLY010000332.1 GCA_030447145.1 Thermomicrobiales bacterium | reverse complement strand
AGCGCGTGAGTGTTATGCGGGCGATGAGAGCGATCGACAGGGCCGATGTCGTCGTTCTCGTGATCGACGCCCAGGAGGACTTTACGTCTCAGGACCTCCATATTGCCGGGTACGTCGAAGAGCAAAAGAAGGGACTCGTTGTTGTCGTTAACAAGTGGGACCTCATCGAGAAGGACCACTCAACGATGGACGAGTACCGGGCGCGGGCTGCTCGGGAACTCGACTTCATGGCGTACGCACCAGTTGTCTTTATCTCGGCGAAGCTGGGTCAGCGCGTCGGCCAGGTCATCGAGAAGGCACTGGAAGTGCTGGAACAGCGAGAGAAACGCATAAGTACTGGCGCCCTCAACAAGGTGTTGAAGGAGGCGGTCTCCAAGCATCAGCCGCCTTCCCGGCCAGGTAAATGGGTTAAGTTCTTCTACGCGACCCAGGCGGATACCGCGCCGCCAACCTTCATTTTCTTTTGCAACGATCCCAAGCAGATCCATTTTTCCTATCGCCGCTATCTGGAGAACGAGCTGCGCCAGGCATTTGGGTTCGAGGGCACACCGTTGCGACTTTCATTCCGCGATCGGCATGAGGAACTCTAGCCGTGGACATGCTGAGGTCGGTGCTGCTGATCGCGATCACGTATGCTCTGGCAGGGATTCCGTGGGGCGTGGTGCTGGGTCGTTTGATCAAGGGCGTGGACCTCAGGAGTTATGGAAGCGGCGCAACTGGTGCCACGAACTCCCTGCGGGTGCTTGGCTGGCAGATCTCCGTTGCGGTCTTTGTCCTGGATTTTGCAAAGGGCTTCCTGCCGGTGCTTGTTGCCCGGTGGATTGACCTCCCGGGCTGGGGAGTCGCACTTACCGCTATCGCCTCCGTTATCGGCCACTGCTGGTCACCATACATCGGGTTCCGGGGCGGGAAGGGGATGGCAACAGGTGGCGGTGCGGCGGTCGCGTTGCTGCCCTGGCTCTTTGGACTGCTTCTGTTCGTCGTCGCAGTCGTCTATCTAACCCGCTACGTGTCTCTTGCGTCGATCCTGACGGCCATTGTGGGCCCAGTCATCGTACTCGTGCTGTGGCTTTTGGGGCTGTTTCCCGCGTGGTGGGTCGTTGGCGTCATAGGAATTGGATCGATCATCCTGTGGCAGCATCGCGGCAACATCGACCGCCTGCGGAAGGGAACAGAGCGCAAGTTTGGCCGGAGCGAGTCCCCCTCCGGCAATTCAGCTTGACCGGCATGATGTGTTTTTGAAAGTCAGGAAGACCGGCCCAGGAACGGGGCCGGTCTTCATTGCGTGCCAAGCCTATTGTTGAGTCCTAGCTTTCATACCCGTTGGGATGTCGCTGCATCCAGTCCCACGCAGAGCCGATCATCTCGTCCATCGTTGACCGGGTAGGATTCCAGTCGACCAGTTCGCGGGCACGAGTTGTATCGGCGATCAACGCCGGGGGATCACCCTGGCGGCGATCCCCGAAGGCGATGGGAAGTTCCTGACCGGTGACCCGGTTGATCGACTCGACGATCTGGCGGACCGAAAAGCCATCCCGTGTGCCAAGGTTAATGGCGCCCAGGGGGGAGTCGAGTCGCTCGATCGCTGTGATGTGGGCGTCGGCGAGGTCCGCAACGTGGACATAGTCGCGAATCGCCGTACCGTCGGGGGTCGGATAATCTGTGCCAAAGACCGTGAATGAATCACGCTGCCCTAATAGCACCTGGAGGGCAACCGGAATGATATGGGTTTCCGGGTCGTGATCCTCGCCCCGTTCCTCAGTGGCTCCGGCAACATTGAAATATCGAAACGCGGCGTAATTCAGGCCATGCGTCTCTGCGTACACGGGTAGTAGCTGCTCCACTATCCACTTCGAGTGTCCGTATGGATTGATCGGCTCCTTCGGGGAACTTTCACGGACAGGGAGGGACTGGGGTTCACCATAAACGGCAGCCGTTGACGAGAAGACGAAACGGCTTATGCCGGCGTCCCTGGCAGCGTTGAGGAGGTTGATTCCGCCACTGACGTTGGTCTGGTAGTAATCCCCGGGCTTCCCAACCGATTCAAGAACAAGATGCAGCGCCGCGAAATGAAGAATCGCCTCGGCGCCGCTTTGCGCTACTGCCTGTGCCGTGGAGGTGGAATCACGGAGATCGCAATGCAGCTTATCAGCTTCAGGATGCACAGCGGCCGCATGGCCGCGTGAGAAGTTGTCGAGAGCGACAACATCATAACCGCGGGCGACGAGCCGCTCGATCGCGACGCTGCCAATATATCCACCGCCGCCCGTAACTAGGACCCGCATGTACTTTCCCCGTCTGTGCTTGAAGGCTGGAGAACCGCTCACTTGCGGCGAAACTCCCATAACGGATAAGAACAACCACCATGGTACACTCAACACGATTTTGGGGTGAACAACTCGTCGATTTCACCGGAAGTCCAATGCATGGAGGTGGGCGCATCTCCACATGGCGTGAGACAAGGAGAACGGTGCGGATGATAAGCATGGACGTGCTTGCCAGTGCGGATCCAGAGGTGGCGAGGGCCGTTCGTCAGGAGGAGATGCGCCAGATCCAGGGTATTGAGCTGATTGCCTCTGAGAACTACGTCAGCGAGGCGGTGCTTGAGGCTGTCGGCACCGTGTTGACGAATAAATATGCAGAGGGGCTGCCCGGCAAACGCTATTACGGTGGCTGCGAATATGTCGATATTGCAGAGAACATCGCCATTGACCGTGCGAAGCAGCTCTTCGGCGCGGAGCACGCGAATGTCCAGCCTCACTCCGGAGCCAGCGCCAACCTGGCAGCATTTTTCTCCCTACTCAACCCAGGCGACAAGATCCTGGGCATGAACCTCTCAGAGGGCGGGCATCTTACTCACGGCAAGGACGTCAACTTCTCCGGTCGCTTCTTTCAGGCGCATTTCTATGGCGTGGACCAGGAATCAGGTCTCATCGACTACGACGAGGTCCTGAAGAGCGCGAGGGAAGTCCGGCCGAAAGCGATCATCTCGGGTGCGAGCGCCTATTCAAGGATGATCGACTTCAAGCGCTTTCGTGAGATAGCGGACGAGGTGGGAGCGTATCTCTTCTCCGACATCGCTCATATAGCAGGCCTGATTGCCGCCGGCGAACACCCGACATCGGTTGGACATGCGCATATCACTACCTCCACCGCCCACAAAACCCTGCGTGGACCCCGGTCCGGCTTCATCCTGACCGATGAAGAGCTCGGTCCTGGCGTCGACAAGACCGTGTTTCCGGGCATGCAGGGTGGTCCCCTGATGCACGTAATCGCGGGTAAGGCGGTAGCCTTTGGGGAAGCCTTGCAGCCGTCCTTCAAGGACTATGCGAGGCAGGTGAAGGCAAATGCCGCTGCCATGGCGAAAGCCTTTATGGATCACGGTCTGCCTGTGATCTCAGGTGGCACAGACAACCATCTCTTCCTTGTTGACGTTGGCTCGAAGGGGATCAGCGGGCGCAAGGCAGAGCGCATCCTGGATTCGGTGGGCATCTCGACAAATCGAAACACGATCCCGGGAGAAACCAGGAGTGCGTTCCAAACGAGTGGCCTCCGCATCGGTACACCGGCCATCACGACGCGGGGCTTTGGCGTTGAGGACAGCGTCCGGGTTGCCGGGTTCATTGCTCGTGTGATTGAGGCGCCTGAGGATGAGTCGGTCCTCGCAGAAGTTCGAAGAGATGTTCTTGACTTGACTGCCGGTTTTCCCGTGCCGGGGGTCAGCCGCTAGCGGATTTTGTTTCCAACCGGGTTAACAGGAAAGCCATGCTACGTGTCTAACGGGCTTATTGCGGCAGTCGTCTTCATTGTCACGTTGATGACTTCTGTCGCATTCGTCTACAAGACCACCGATCTCTTCAGCCGTCTGGGCCTGGTTGATCAGCCAGGCCCGCGCCCTGTTCAATCCACCCCCGAGCC
>JAUJLY010000331.1 GCA_030447145.1 Thermomicrobiales bacterium | reverse complement strand
CCTTACGGGGATCCCGCGGCCGCGGAGGTAGCGCTTTACGTCGCTGATGCGCAGTGTCCCAAAGTGGAAGAGTGAGGCTGCAAGCACAGCGTCTGCCCGTCCCGGGACGAGGGCCTCCTGAAAATGCTCAAGGGTGCCGGCGCCCCCCGAGGCAATTACGGGGATATTCACTGCCCCTGAGACAGCTTCGATGAGATCAAGGTCGTAGCCTTGCCCGGTGCCATCGCGGTTCATACTGGTGAGGAGGATCTCACCAGCTCCCCGCTTCTGGGCTTCGCGTGCCCATTCACAGGCGTCCTTACCGGTTGCTGTGCGGCCACCGTGAGTGTAAACCTCCCAGCGCTTCTCATTGTGCACCTGACGAGCATCCATCGCGACGACGATACACTGCGTCCCGAACTGCGCCGCGCCCTGATCGATGATGTCCGGATTCAGCAGCGCAGATGTGTTCACACCCACCTTGTCGGCACCAGCGGCAAGCAGTGCGCGCATGTCCTCCACGGTTCGGACGCCGCCGCCGACCGTCAGTGGGATGAATACCTGATCCGCTGTTTCCCTGACGACATCAAGGATCGTCTTGCGGTGATCGGATGATGCCGTGATGTCGAGAAAGATCAGCTCATCCGCTCCTTCCCGATTGTAGAAGGCGGCCATCTCTACCGGATCCCCTGCGTCCCGAAGTTCCACAAATTCCACTCCCTTGACGACGCGACCGTCCCTCACGTCGAGACAGGGAATGACTCGGGCCGTCAGTCCCTTCGCAGTTCCATTCACCCTTCGTAATCCTCCTCAGCGCTGATTCTCAGGGCATCGGCAAGGTGGACGGTGCCCTTGTACAGCGCGGCGCCAATGATCACGCCTGCGGCGCCTGTCTCGCGGACCGCGCGTATATCGTCGTTCGTGCCAATCCCGCCAGAAGCGATAATGTTTGCCTGGACCGAGTCGATCATGTGCTTCAACGCATTAATGTTGGGCCCGATCAGTTTCCCATCGCGGCGAATGTCTGTGAAGATGAAATGACGAACGCCTGCTTCCGCGAAGTGTCGGGCGGCATCAATCGCGTTGGTATCAGTCTGTGCCAGCCATCCCTTCGCGGCGAGCTTGCCGTCTCGCGCATCGAGGCCAACGGCGATCATGTCGCCGTAAATATGGACCGCCTCTGAAATCAGCCCTGGATTGTCGATTGCGGCCGACCCAATCACCATGCGGTCGATTCCAAGATCGGCTACCGCGCGGATATCCTCCATGGTTCGGAGGCCGCCGCCGAGCTCCAGTTTCAGAGGGACAGCGGCACGGATGCGAGATATCGCCTCCGAGTTCCCCCGGATGCCGTCTCGAGCACCGTCGAGATCTACAATATGAATCCATTCGGAGCCACCATCCGCCCATCGGCGTGCCGCGACGACAGGATCGGCGTCGTAGACAGTTTCCTGGTCGTAATCGCCTTCTATGAGACGAACCGCCTGGCCTCCGCGAATGTCGATTGCCGGGTAGACGATCATGATGCTTGTCCCCAGTGAGGGCTGATCAGCGATTCCAGGCCAGCCAATACTTGAGCAATTGAAGGCCCGAATCCCCACTCTTTTCCGGATGGAACTGCGTGCCCCAGACATTGTCACGGATGACGACGCTCGGGAACGCGACCCCATAGTTGGTCGTTCCCGCGATATCCTCCACCTCCGTCGGGTAGACGACGTAGGAATGCACGAAGTAAAACGAAGCTGCGCCGAGGTCGGCAAGCGGAGAATGAGGTGCGAACGCGACGGTATTCCAGCCCATATGAGGGATTTTATGATCGCTCGGAAGCTTGCGAGCAGTTCCCCGCATGAGGTTTAGCCCAACAGTAGGGCCTTCTTCCTGGTCTCCAAAGAGAAGTTGCATGCCGAGGCACACACCGAGTAGCGGTGTGCCTGTGTCCACGACGTCCTTCACGACATCGACGAGGCCGAGCTCGTGGAGTCGTTCCATCGCGGCCCTGGCGTTGCCGACGCCGGGCAGTACCACGCGGTCTGCCGACCGGATCGTGTCCGGATTGGCGGTCACAACGGTTTCTGCATCGCCCACCTCGAGGGCACGCTTAATCGAACGGAGATTCCCCGCTCCATAGTCGATGATCGCAATCATGCCAATACGCCCTTGGTTGAAGGAATGGTGTTACGTGGTCCGGTTTGCCGCACGGCGTTGCGCAGCGCCACTGCTGCCGCCTTAAAGATGGCCTCCGCGGCATGATGGCTGTTCCGGGCCCGTAAGAGATCGATGTGCATGGTTAGCCCGGCGTTCATCGCAACTGACCTCCAGAACTCCTCGACAAGGCTGGCAGCGAAATCCGGGCCGATGACGGCCTCTGGCATATCGGCGTTGTATTTGAGGAACGGTCGGCCAGAGCAATCTATCACGACACGAGCTAGCGCCTCGTCCAGCGGAGCATATGCATGACCGTATCGCTCGATGCCTTTTCGTTCACCGAGCGCGCCTCTCAGGGCATGCCCGATCAAAATTCCCGTATCCTCGACTGTGTGATGTGGGTCCATAGCGGCGTCCCCAGTGGCTCTGAGATCGATATCAAAGCGACCATGCCGACCTAGCGCATCCACCATATGGTCGAGGAACGGAACGCCCGTTGTTACCTCGACCTGCCCCTGTCCATCCAGCTTGAGCCGGACGTCGATTGAGGTTTCGCCAGTTGTGCGTGATATGCTGTGCTCGCGCGCGTTGCTCGCCTGCCCACTCACGTCGTTACTTCCTCAAGTGCGGATTGCTCCTGCAGTACCGCTGAAAGAGCGGCAAGAAACGCGTCGTTCTCGGCAGTTGTTCCGATGCTGACGCGCAAGCAGTCCTCAAGTCTCCAACCCGGTGTGCCGTATCGACGGATAAAAATGTCGTGCCGAGCAAGTGCATCTAGCACCGACGTACTATCAGCAACCGGAAGCCGGAACAGAACAAAGTTCGTGGCGGAGGGAAATGGCTGGATGTCCGGCAGTGCATCCAGCGCAACGATTACTCGCATGCGCTCAGTTACGATCCGGTCACGGTTCGCCTTGAGATAGTCGAGATCATGCAACGACGCAATCGCAATTTCAGCACTCAGTGTGGTGATGTTGGCGAATGCAGGAGTGACACGCTGGAGATACGGAACGAGGACTTCCGGAAAGATGCCGTAGCCGACCCTGAAGCCAGCCAGACCTGCGAACTTGCTCAAGGTGCGCAACACGATCACGTTGTTTCGCGATTCGGCAAGGTCGAGATGGTCAATGCCACTAAATTCAGCATACGCCTCATCAATCGCAACGGGACACGACACGCCGTCGACTATTTGCTCGATTGCTTCCCGGGGAAAGAGATGGCCAGTCGGGTTATTGGGGTTGCAGAGGATGACGAGCTTGGTTTTGTCACTTACTGCGTCCAGCATACCGTTCACGTCGAGGGCGAACTCCGGCGCTGGCCCGAGCGGGACGTTGCGAATGACGGCGCCGTGGAGGGTGAAGAGGCTCCGGTAGATGCCAAAGGTTGGCTCAGCTATCACCACCTCATCACCGGGCTCGATGAGGAGCATGGCGAGAGTCATGAACACGTCATCAAGGCCTGCCCCGGCGACAATCCTGGACGGATCAAATCCGACATATTCCCCCAAGGCTTTGCGTAATGGCGCTTGGCTGTAGTCGGGGTAGCGATTGCCTCGTCGGAAGTTCATGAGAACTTCCTCGGCAGTGGGAGAGAGCGGCCATGGAGACTCGTTCCAGTCCAGCCGGATCACTGGCCGATCGGTGAGGCGAGAGGCGCCCGGTGTATAACCGGCGGCCGGAGTTAGATAGGACCGAACGTAGTCTGTGAGGTCGGTGGTCATCGGCGGGAAATCTCCTCGGGACATTACAACAGGAACTTGTCAAGCGAGGAGACGAGGATCTCACTGGCGCCCGCGGC
>JAUJLY010000031.1 GCA_030447145.1 Thermomicrobiales bacterium | reverse complement strand
CGGTCATGCCATCGCTAACGAGTCGACGTGCAATCGCATAGCCGATTCCCTTTGCGCTCCCGGTGACGAACGCTACGTCTTGAGCCATGAGGTGGAATCCCTTCAGCGAGCGTACAGGGCGGAACAGGTGCGGTCCTTGGGACTCCGGCCTGAGGCATGAGGGCGAACGGGTGATAGAGAGTCCCCCGTGCAGGATTCTCTATCGCCTGCGGATGATTTTGCGCCCGGCTCTAGATTTGCCGGAAGACGGTCACCGCGTTCTGCCCGCCGAAGCCGAACCCATTTGCCAACGCGGACTTGATCTCAGCTTTCCGTGCGACGTTCGGTGTGTAGTCGAGGTCACACTGTGGATCCTGGCTGTCCAGGTTGATTGTAGGCGGCACGATGTTGTCCCGGATGGCGAGAATACAGGCGAGTGAAGAGACTGCTCCAGCGCCCCCGAGCAAGTGCCCAAGCATCGACTTGTTCGCCGAGATCGAGAGCTTGTAGGCGTGGTCACCGAAGACGTTCTTGATCGAGGTTGTCTCCGCAATATCGCCGATCTGGGTCGCTGTGGCGTGCGCCGCCACATAATCGACATTGGTGGGATCGAGTTCCGCTCGTTGGAGGGCTCGCTTCATCGCCGTGGTGGCGCCGCGACCGTTCGGATCCGGCGCAGTGATATGGAAGGCGTCCGACGTATAGGCGCCGCCACTTGCCTGGCACAGCACATTTGCGCCACGACGGGCGGCATGCTCCTCCGACTCAAGGATCACTACCGCGGCTCCTTCCGAGAATACAAAGCCGTCGCGGGCGGTATCGAACGGTCGGCTGGCTCTCTGTGGGTCGTCGTTTCGTCGAGACAGCGCACCCATATTCGTCAGGCTGGCGATCGCCACCGGGGTGATGCCTCCCTCAGTGCCACCGGTGATCACTACATCGGCATCGCCGCGCTCGATCATGTGGACGGCGTCAACGAACGCCTGGACGCCGGCCGCGCAGGCGGCAACGGAGGTAACGGTGGGGCCATGGATATTGAACTGGATCGCAACCTGGCAGCTGGCCATGTTTGGGGCAAAGAGGGGGATCAGGAAGGGGCTCACCCGCTTGCCACCACTCTTCGCCATCACCGTGACCTCGTTCTCGATGGTTGGGATGCCACCACCGCCGGTGTTGATCATGATACCGATGCGGTCCCGATTTTCATCGGTAATCTCCAGGCCGGCGTGCTCAATCGCTTCACGGGCGGCGGCGACACCGAACTGCGAGAAGCGGTCCATGCGTCGTGCCGCCTTGAAGTCCATGAAGTCCTTGGCCCGGAAGTCGGGCACTTCACCAGCGATTTTCACCTCCAGGCCGGAATTATCGAAGTTCTGGATCTCACGGACGCCTGACCGCCCCTCAGTGAGACCTGACCAGAAGGCGTCACGGCCGATACCAAGCGGAGTAATCGCTCCTACGCCAGTTACTACCACTCGTGTCACCGATGACGTCCTTTCCTTCGATCGTTTCCCAGGTCAGCACTGCGTCGCGTCTGGAAGCCTCGCGGAGCATTCGTCGTGATTCTGCCAACGTGCCGTGTCTGCACCGCCACCGACAGCATGCATAGAAACAACACAAGCGCCCGGTGTGTTGCCGTCGCGTCCGCGAAAGATTGACCCTGCGAGCGCCAAGATACTTCAGGGCATCCCCTCTAAACGACCATTCTAGCCGCATGACACGCCCTTGCCTATGCCGACGGAAGTCCTAGCTCCTTCAAGCCGACTGTCTTTGTCATGCGATCGATGCGCCGGTTGAGCCCAGCAAGCACAGATCCGGGGCCAAGCTCGCCGAAGGTCGTGATGCCGTTATCAACCATTGTCCGGATGGTCCCGGTCCAGTCGACACCCCGTTCGGCATGATGCCGGAGTTCCTCACGGATCTCTTCAGCAGTATTGATTGCCTTCCCGGTGGTATTCGCCACAAGCGGCATCTTCGGCTCATGGAGCGTCATGCTGTCGAGGAGGTCGTTCAGCTCCGCGGAGGCCTCTGCCATAAGTGAAGAGTGTGAGGCGATGCTGACCGGCAACCGGGCGATCTTGCGGGCACCGGCATCCTGCGCCAACGCCATGAATCGGTCCAATGGCGCCAGTTCGCCAGAGATCACTGTCTGGCCCGGGCAGTTGAGATTGGCAATCGTGAGGACGCCACCGTTTGCGGCCTGGTCTACAAGTTCGGCGAGTTTGACGTCGTCCATCCCGATGACCGCGGCCATCCCGCCCGGGTGCGAGATACCGGCTTTCTTCATCAGCCGGCCACGCTCCCGCACAAGTCTCAGGGCATTCTCGAATTCGATCACCTCGGCGGCGACCATTGCAGAGAACTGACCGAGTGAGTGACCGGCCACCATCATGGGCGCCAGGTATTCATCGTTTTGCCGTGCCTCCTCCTCAAGCGCGCGGAGGGCGGCAATGCTGACGGTGAAGATCGCGGTCTGCGAGTTGTAAGTGTCGTTGAGTTCTCCGGCAGGGCCCTCATAGCAGAGCGTCGACAAGGCGAAACCAAGGATCTCGTCCGCTCGCTCCATGATCTGCCGGGCTGCGTCCGAGGAGTCAGCGAGATCCTTGCCCATTCCAACCGCCTGGCTGCCCTGGCCAGGGAAGATCAGGCCGTAAGTTGATCCGAGTGTTTCGTTCAGGCTCATAGGTACCTCATTCTTCGAAGGCGTAGACCACCGTAGTGTGCTCGTTTGCAGTTCATCCCGGATCCTGTCGCATCCACCCGAAGACGCGGGTAACAGTGGGCCTCTCGTGCTGCAGGTGGTGTATTCCGCAAGGGGCCAATAGTGCGTTCGCGCATGGCCAGGTAAATGGCACAAATGACGAGCACCACAGCGGCAACTTGCCAACCGGAAGCCCAGAAGCCCTACGCGGCAAGCAGATACAAGAGCAACTCCATGGCGAGGTGTGCGAGCCCAGGAATCGCGACGACCAGGTCGCCTCCGTTAGGGACGAAACCTCGGGCGCGGAAAACGGCCCATACCGTACCGAAGAGGAGGACGGAAAGCAGGGCGAGAGCCAGGCCCATTGAACCCTCACCGCCAAGATGCCAACCCCGCCCGGCAAGACCTGCCAGGGCAGCGATCTCAAGAAAGAAGGAGCCAATCTTGGCTGGCCCAGGCTGAGATTGCGATGCCCGGTCAGGCAACAGCCTCATCCCAGGCCTTGAGAACGAGCACGGCGTTCTGGCCACCCAAACCAAAGGAGTGCTTCGTCATTACCTTGATTTTGGCATCCCGGGCCTCGCCGACAATATCCAGGCCGATCTCCGGATCAAGGTTAGTGTAGTTCCGTGTTGGCGGGATCTTCCCTTCATGGAGGGTCAAGACGGCCATGACGGTCTCGAGTGCCCCGGCGGCGGCCATACTGTGCCCGAAGGCACCCTTGACCGAGGTCACCGGGATTTCCTCTGCGCGATCCCCGAGTGCCAACTTGATAGCCTTGGCTTCCGCAAGGTCACCGGCCGGTGTGGACGCCGCGTGGGCGTTGACATGGTCTACCTCACCGGGCTCGACACCAGCATCATTCAGCGCGTCTCGAATAGCCTTGGCTGCACCGAAGCCTTCTGGCTGTGGGGCGATTGGATGGTAGGCATCGTTCGAGGTCGCGTATCCCGCGATCTCGCAATAAATATGCGCACCACGCGCTTGCGCATGCTCCAGATCCTCCAGCACCAACATGCCGGCGCCCTCGCCAAGGACAAAGCCGGCACGTGTCGCATCGAACGGTCGGCTTGCCTTCTCGGGCGCGTCATTTGAATCGGTGCAGAGGGCCCGCATGGCCTCGAACCCGGCCTCGAACAGAGGATGCTGGGTCGATTCCATGGCGCCGGCAATCATCAGGGATGCGCGACCGAACTTAATGGCATGGAAGCCATCACCGATCGCCTGGGAGCCGGTGGCGCAGGCCGTAACCACTGTCGAGCTGGGTCCATGCATGTCGAATCGCTGCTGAATGGTGTATCCACCGATATTATGTGGAAAGGTGACATGCAGATGCGGCGGGACACGAGTGTAGTTCCCCCGTTCCTGGGCGACGTCGTGGGCCGGAATCATGTCGTCGTATGTTCCGCCGATGCAGTTTCCAAGCGCCGCTCCAGCGTCGGTCAAATCGATCTTCGGCCGCAGATCGTCATTAAGGAGGCCGGCGTCCATCAGCGCCTCGCCAGCCGCCTCAACAGCCATTCTGGCGTAGCGGGAGGCATTGCGCAGGGCTTTGCCGCTGAGGAACCTCTGCGGGATAGTATTATCGTCGACATCACTCCGCAGCAGGCACTTGTGTTTGGCAGGATCCAGATTGGCGGCCCGCTTGATGCCGGTTTCCCCATTGAGCACACGGTTCCAGGTTTCCCTGGCGTTGCTCGCGAGTGAGGAGATGGCACCGATCCCGGTTACAACGACACGGCGTGGAATGAACGACTCTTGAGCGGTCATCCGAGCACCTTTCTGGACTCCTCGAGTTCACGATATCTGTTCGAGGATTGCCTGTCTGACGCTGTGAGCGTGGACCGACAGGCAACCCTATTATCATCTGCGGATCATACGGCAGATCAGCATGCTCCTGCAGCGATTGAGCATGGGAGTAGCGTGTCGTGATGCACGAACCCCCAGCCAAAACTGATGCATCTCCCCTGGAGTTCTGGAGCGGAGCAGGTTTGCCCGGACTTCTTCGAACCCGCGAACGTGTGATATTGCAGGAGCGTAGAATCTCATACCCGAACTTTCGGCGGTGACATACCGGTACGTCGGCAAATCATTGGCTTGGTGGGTTCCACCGTCACGGCTCTTGTCGGCACTGTCCCCATGGCTGGAAGGGTCCGTTTAGTGCGCCGCGGCAACCTGTGTCCGGATAGGACGTGCAACTCCCGCAGCCCGCCATATTGAGAAGTGGCTGACGGCCACTTGAGTACAGCCGCCTCTCCTCCGTCAATGCTCGACATGTGAACGGGACCGGGATCCCGGCAATGCCGTTTTGATACTCAGAGGCCATTGACACTGTATTGGCACTGTGTGAGCATTGCGCCATTCTCGAGCATCTGAAGTACATGATCCTGCCGTCACTCACTCTTGGTTTTTCGGCAGCCGGGCTCCTGGCCAGGCTCGTACGGTCCACGATGCTTGACGTGCTGAATCAGGAATACGTGCGGACCGCCTATGCAAAGGGGCTGCGCGAGCGACATGTAGTCATTCGCCACGCACTCCGCAACACGATGATCCCCGCCATGACCGTGATCGGTATCCTACTCGCCAACATGCTGGGTGGGGCGGTGGTCATAGAAACAGTGTTCAACATTCCGGGGATGGGTCGCCTGGTGGTCCAGAGCGTAACCCGACGAGATTTTCCGATCGTGCAGGGGGCTGTGCTCGTCGTGGCGACGATCGAGGTCCTGGTGATGTTATTCATCGACATCCTGTACGTCTTTATCGACCCAAGGATCCGTTATGGTTCTGACTGACGCGGAATTGGCAAGTGCTCGCCGACGCCAGGATCCTGCTGGTCGGTTCCGGCTCTCCTCCATAACGCCGACGTCCAAATACTATTGGGTCCGGCTAGTCACTGAGAATCCTGCCGCGGTTGTGAGCTTTGTCTTTCTTCTCATCGTGACGCTGCTGGCTGTCTTCGCACCCCTCTTTGCACCGTTCGACCCGAACTTCGTCAACCCTGCGGACAGGCTGAGCGGCCCATCGTCTGATTACTGGTTCGGTACCGATGACCTCGGGCGCGACATCTATAGCCGGGTCGTGTATGGGGCGAGGGTGTCGCTGCTGGTCGGCATCACTGTCATGATCGGTGCGACGACGATCGGTGCGCTGCTCGGGCTTGTCGCAGGGTTTTATCCCCGGATTGACATGCCCCTGATGCGCATCATGGACGGCCTGGAAGCGTTCCCCAGCATCCTGCTCGCCATTGCGATCATGGCCGCCTTCGGAGCGGCGATCGAGAACGTGATCATCGCGCTATCGGTGGTCTATGCGCCCAACATCGTTCGGCTGGTGCGAGGCACTACTCTGACGAACAGCCGGGAGCTGTATGTGGACTCGGCACGGGTTATCGGCATGAGGGACTGGCCGATCATGCGCAAGTACATCCTCAGGAATTCCCTGTCACCCCTCATTGTGCAGGCAACGTTCGTCGTTGCGTTCGCAATCCTGGCGGAGGCATCGTTGTCCTTCCTTGGCGCCGGCGTTCCGCCGGATGTGCCGACCTGGGGCAGTATGGTGAGCGCGGGTCAGCCAAGGCTGCAGCAGGCGTGGTGGGCCTCGCTATTTCCTGGCATCTTCCTTTTCGCGACGGTGCTGGCGATCAATCTGATTGGCGATGCCTTGCGCGACGCTCTCGATCCTCGATCGCGCGATCGCTAGCGGCAGGTTCAGGACTCCCGACTGAATATCCCTAATAGAACCGCTGCCCTCGCAGTGCGCGCGATAGAACGGGACTGTCGCGCAGATTCAGCCCCTGCCTGTCTAAGGAAGTCCTTGTACTCGCAGCCAAAGACTTTCTTCTGAGGAGAGGCAAGGGTCCCCATGGTTCCGACACGGTCCTGGTGGTCCAGTTTAGGACTGAGACAGACCCTCCACCCGATGATGCTAGACTGAATCGGTAGCACGAGCCGGGGACGTCCTGTGAGACAGTGATGCCGGAATGACGGGGGAGCACACCTGACGAACTTATGGCGCGTTTGCTCTTCGGGCTTCTTTTGTTCGCGACGGTGTTTGCCCAGTCGACGTTTCTCCCCAGGCTCAATCCGTTCCAGGTGACACCGGATTTGGTGTTGGTCCTGCTTTTCCTGTGGGCCGCGCACCACAGCGTGCGCGAAGCGTTGCTCTGGGTGTTCATCACCGGGATCGTGATCGATGTTATCGCCATTGATCCACTCGGGGCCAACGGGCTTGCCTTGGTCATTGTGGTCGTGCTCTCACACCCGATGCGGATCCGGCCATGGCAGTTCAATCTCATGAGTGCCATGTTGCTGGTTATGCTCGCAACTGTCATCCACGGCGTTACTTTGTACTCGTTACGGGGTATTTCCATTTCCTCCGTCATCGCGATCCAGGCAGTTATTCACGCGTTACTCGCTCCTCTCATCTACCTGAGCTTGCGTCTGATTGGGCGCTGACGACGTAACCTTTAACAGGCGTCGCGTGAGCAGGCGGACACCGAGCCGCACTACCAGAGATTGCTACGGCGATATGCTCCCCATTGAACGATCGAACAAGCTCCGCACCTGCGTGTTCGCCCAGAGGCTAACCTATGGCACGACGAAGAAAGCGCATTCCCTACGATCCTCCACACAAGCGCAAGCGGCGCCGTGGCGCGCGCGCTCACCTGCGCGTTGATCAGTTCTTTCTCAGCCGGCGCACCCTTGTGATGAAGGGTGGGATTGTGGCCGCCTTTACGGCCCTGGCCGCTAAGCTCGGTGTCATGCAGTTGCAGGAAGGCGATCGCTACAAGAAAGCAGCCGCGAAAAACGTCATCAAGGAGGTGACGTTGCCTGCGGCGCGTGGGTTGATTCTTGATCGCCAGGGACGTCGCCTTGCCCAGAATCGACGCGCCTGGGAGCTTCGGGTAGTCCCGGCCGACCTGCCCAAGAGCAAGCCCGAACGGCAGCGCGTTCTCGATACGCTGATTTCCGCATTGCAAATCGAGGAAACGCTGGTCGTGGATCCGAACGCATTGCCGGACGGTTCAGAGGACACCGTCTACAGTCGAATCGCGGCAATGCTCAGCTTTGAGGGCACCGACGTTGCCGAGTTGATTGAAACATGGAAATCCCAAGCCACGACTGAATTCCTGGTAAATATCACGTCGGCGGGAGGGTTGACGATCGATGACGCCGCCCGATTCCGAGCGGCGCGCGCAGAGCTGCCAGGCGTGCAGGTCATGAATCGCCTTAATTACCTAATCGAGAACATCTGGAACCCGAAAGTGGCGGTGACGGTCGCCACGGATGTTCCCCGTGAGATCGCGCTCAAGCTCGAATCCAACAGAATGTATCTGCCGGGCGTCGAGCTCGATGACTCCGCATTGGTTCGCGAATTCACTGGCGGTCAGGTCATGTCCCACGTGCTGGGGTACGTGCAGAACATTCCGGCGGCGCTGATCGACGATCCTCGCTGGAAGGGGGACAAGGGAGAGCGCATCTACGAGCAAAACGATGTGATCGGGCGATCCGGTATCGAGCTTGGGATGGAGCAGCGGTTGCGGGGCAAACGAGGCCGGCAGTCTGTGGAGCGCGATGCGAGTGGGCTCGAGATGCGGGTATTGCCTGGAACTATTGAAGAACCGGCTGCCGGCGAGAACATCCACCTGACTATCGACCTGGAGTTCCAGGAGGCCGTGGGGAAGGTGCTTGAGCAGCAGATCATGGCTGCGGCAGAAGGCAAGCGAGCCGAAAATGAGAAGCGGCGGAGCGAAGGCAAGCGGGAGTGGGCCGTCCCGAAAGCGGGAAGTTCCGTCGCCTACGATCCGCGAACCGGCGAAGTCCTTGCCATGGTGAGCTATCCCTACTATGACAACCAGCTCTTCATCAATGGAATCTCCTCCCGGAAGTGGGGTGAGTACGTGGACAGGAAGGCCGGTGCCGCGTTCCTCAACCGGGCGACCAGCGAGCTCTATCCGCCGGGATCGACCTTCAAGATCTTCTTGGCCACGTCCGCACTGCACCGGCAGACGCTCAATACCACTCAAACGCACGTTTGCCGTGGAGGCATCAGCGTTCCCAATCCCTACAATCTCAACGACCAGCTGAAGATGGCGTGCTGGGTGGCCTGGAACAACGGCACCCCTCACGGAGAACTGGACGTCTTTGGTGCAATTGAGCAGTCGTGCGATGTCTTCTTCTACAACATCGCAGAAGAGAAGATCAAACCTCGGGATGCCATCGACCCCATCTTCTATTGGGATTACGACCTGAACAGCAACGAAATCCTGAGCGATACGAAGCACGTCTTCAACGGTCTGGGTATCGAACCAATCCACGAGGACATGACCACCAGGTTCTGGTTCGGCAAGGAAACCGGCATCGAGATCGAGGAGATCGGGGGGCTTTTCCCGGGCCCGGAGTGGAAACAGGAGGCGATAGGTGAGGGGTGGACCGTTGGTGACACCCTCAACATCTCGATCGGTCAGGGTGAGTTCACCGTGACACCGCTCCAGATCGCGATGAACACCGGTATCGTTGCCACAAGAGGTGCTATCCGGAGGCCACATCTCGTTCGTGACACCGCAGGTGAAGCAGCTACATCAGTCGCGGCCACGCGCGAGGTAGTCGGGGATCTGGGCGTCGCGCCCGAATACATCGACATTGTCCGGGAAGGTATGCGGCGGGTCTGTCATTCAGAAACAGGAACGGCGTTCCGGGATGCCAACGGCTCAAAATGGAAGCTGACCAACCCCGAGGGTGAAGTCGACCAGATCATCATTGCCGGGAAGACTGGTACTGCAGAGTTTGGCTTCGAAGATGAGATTGGTGCCCGGGATTCGCATGCCTTGTTCACGTGCTTCGCGCCACTCGATAATCCGGAGATCGCCGTGTCCGTTGTGATTGAGGCCGGCGGTGAGGGCTCCACCTACGCCGTGCCGGTTGCGGACGCGACATTGCGGGCCTGGTTCGAACTCAATGGGCGCCGGCCACGCGGTACGGTGCTTAGCCCGGAGCCAAAACCCGTATAGGAGCGCCCGTAGCGTGATGAGTCCTGAATCGGTCATTGGTGATTTGCGACTGCATCATGTCGGCATTGTCGTCGCCGACCTGGATGCCGCCATTGCCCGGTATGAGGTGCTGGGGTTCCGCAAGGGAGAGCGGCACGATATTCCCGAGCAGCAGATCACCGCCGTAACATTCAGCGCTGGTTCTGGATGGGTGGAGCTTATCCAGCCGACCGATGTAGAGGGACCAATCGCGCGGTATATGGCAAAGCGGGGTGAAGGAACGCACCACGTCGCCTACGCTGTGGACAACCTCGTCGCAACGATGGGTCGGCTGCGCGACGCGGGCGTCCGCCTGATTGATGAAACGCCACGCTCCGGTGCTCACGGATGGATGATCGGGTTCATCCACCCCGAAGCGTGTCACGGCGTCCTCACCGAACTGGTGCAGGAGTAGGTGGTCACTTGCCTTGATGGATCGAGCTGCTATCCCGAGCGATGGCTGAGGCTTGTCCATCGCCCCGCTCCCAGCCACGGGTAATGATTTCGGCATGGTCTCTTTGCGCCAAGTGAGGACGCGTCGGCGAAGCAGCATGCCTCAGTGACGGAGCCCGATTATGCGCAACGCTGTCCAGCGGCCCTGGTGAGACCACCGCTTCCCGCAGAATTAATTGTTTCCGAAGTCAGATTGACGAGATTATTGTTGGCGCCAGGCAGTAGGATCAGGGGGGTGAGTAGGTCTATGCCCACGTCAAGTATGGATGATCAGGAGACCAGGTGAATTCCTTGCAGGACCGACTCGCCTTCTTCGTTGCCACCGATGCGCTGAAGACGACATCCCGCGCGAACTGGATCTATTCCGAAGCGCGCACTGAAAGTGTGGCGGAGCATGTCTGGCATACGACGTTGCTGGCAATGCTCCTGGCCGATAAAGCACCCGATGGCATCGACCACAGTCATGTTCGTGATCTGCTGACGATTCACGACCTGGTTGAGGTCTATGCTGGCGACACGGTGTTGTGGGACGATGTCGCCATCGATAATGTCGATGCGAGAGAGATCGCCGCAGGGGAGCGTCTGATCCAGATGCTTCCGGAGTCGCAGCAGGAGAGGTTTGACCTGCTGTGGCGCGAGTTCCAGTTGCAGGAGACATCCGATGCGCGCTGGGCACGTGCCATCGACGCGCTGCATCCGATGGTGGTGAGCTGGTTCCCCGGTGCACCGGGACATGCCAACAAGACCCTTACACCAACAAAGATCCTGACACGCAAGCGCCCCTTTCTGGAGCCCTTCCCGCCGCTATGGAGCCTCGCGCACTGGCTGGTGCAGCAGGCGGTGGATCAGCGGCTGATTCCGGGCGATGACCTGATTGGACCAACGCAGGAGGCGTCGAGTGGCATCATCTGATCGCGAAGTCACCACCGATTCCGGTATCAGCATCGATCCCGTCTATACCGCTCTGGATGAACCCGTGGAGCTCTCCGCCCCCGGCGAGTACCCGTATACCCGTGGCATCCATCCGGGTATGTACCGGTCCCGGCGATGGACGATGCGCCAATATGCCGGGTTCTCCTCGGCTGAAGAGAGCAATAAGCGCTATCGCCTCTTGCTGGAGCGGGGTACTACCGGCCTGAGTGTCGCATTCGACCTTCCGACGCAGCTTGGTATGGACTCCGATGATCCACGAGCTTTCGGTGAAGTTGGTCGGGTGGGCGTCGCCATAAGCACGCTGGACGATATGCGTTTGCTCTTTGACCAGATCGATCTGCAGGCTGTCACCACCTCGATGACGATCAACGCGCCTGCCTCGCTGCTGCTGCTGATGTACCAGCTCGTGGCGGAGGAGCGAGGCGCTGACGCCCGCAAGCTCGGCGGGACAATCCAGAATGACATCCTGAAGGAATATGCGGCTCGGGGAACGTATATCTTTCCGCCGCGTCCATCGATGCGCCTGGTCACCGATACGTTTGCGTACTGCGCCGAGCATCTGCCCGCGTGGAACACCATCTCCGTCTCTGGCTACCACATCCGCGAGGCAGGAGCATCTGCTGCCCAGGAGATCGCGTTCACGATTGCGGACGGCATCGCCTATATCCAGGCTGCGGTTGAGGCCGGCATGGATGTGGATGCGTTTGCACCTCGGATCAGCTTTTTCTTCGCCTCGCATTCCAACCTTTTCGAGGAAGCCGCGAAGTTTCGGGCCGCTCGGCGAATGTGGGCGAGAATCCTGAGGGAGCGCTTCGGGGCAACAAACCCGAAGGCGATGATGCTTCGATTCCATACGCAGACTGGGGGCGTCACCCTTACTGCCCAGCAGCCGTTGAACAACGTGGTGCGGGTAGCGTATCAGGCGCTCTCCGCGATTCTTGGTGGCACCCAGAGCCTGCACACCAACGGCTACGATGAGGCTCTTGCGATCCCAACCGAGGAGGCGGCAACACTCGCCCTCCGGACACAGCAGATTCTGGCCGATGAAACTGGTGTTGCCGATACAGTCGATCCGCTCGCCGGGTCGTATTTTGTTGAATCGCTAACAGATCAGCTGGAAGCAAAAGCGATGGAATGGCTTGAGCGCATCGACGAGCAGGGCGGAGCGGTCGCCGCGATCGAGAACGGCTACATGCAGAACGCGATTGCCGAGAATGCCTATCGTCGTGAGCTTGCCCGCTCATCCGGTGATGAAGTTGTCATTGGCGTGAATCGATACGTCGAGGACGAGTCGACGCTAATGAAGCTGCACAGGATCGATCAGGACATGGTAGCGCGACAGATCGAGCGGGTGACCGCGTACAAGCGGAACCAGGATCGCGCGGTGGTCGACGCGGCCCTGGAGCAGGTACGACAGGCGGCAGCTGGTGAAGAAAATCTGCTCCCGGTGATGAAGGACGCCCTGCTCCACGGCTCAACGCTCGGCCAGGTTTCGTATGCCCTACGAGATGTCTTCGGCGAGCACCGGGCATCGTAATCGTAGGGGAGCCCTGTAACGCTCGCCTTACCGCATCGATATCCGGAGCAGGGTGTCGACACTGAAGCAGATCATTACTGCCCAGCCGGTGCGGTGGAACGTTTGGACGTGATTACACCGCGCCCATGGCAAGGCTTGCATTGATGCCGCCGAAGCCGAAGGCGTTGCACAGCAGGTGCGAAACCTGCGTATCGCGCCCACCCGAGGGGATCACATCAAGATCGCAGGCAGGATCCTGATTCTCAAGATTGGCGGTGCCGGGAAGGTGCCCACGCTCCAGTGCAAGAGCGGAGATTGCTGTTTCCATGGCGCCCGTGGCACCGAGCGCGTGACCGTGCAACCCTTTCGTGCCGCTAACGGAGATCTTCTCCGCCTGGTCGCCCAGAGCGATACGGATGGCACGGCACTCGGTCGAGTCATTGAGTACGGTCGATGATCCGTGTGCATTCACATACTCGATGTCGTCTGGCATCAGGCCCGCGCTGGAAATGGCATCGCTCATCGCACGTGCTGCATAAATCCCGTCAGGGTGGGGGGCGGTCATGTGATGCGCGTCACTGGAAGTTCCGTACCCCATGAGCTCGGCATAGACGTGCGCGCCACGCGCCGTCGCGTGCTCGAATGATTCCAGGACCAGGATCGCTGCGCCCTCGGCAATGACAAAGCCGTCGCGGCCCTGGTCGAACGGCCGGCTCGAGGTTCCGGGATCATCATTGCGGGTGCTCAACACACGGATCATGGTGAATGCACCAAACGTGAGGGGAGCGAGCGGCGCCTCGGCGCCGCCCGCCAGCCTCCTTGGGACGCGTCCGTCATGGGTCAGGCTCGCTGGCTCACCGATCGCCATCAGCCCGGCCGCGC
>JAUJLY010000330.1 GCA_030447145.1 Thermomicrobiales bacterium | reverse complement strand
TCATGAAACAACGACGATCAACAGACTCCATACCTACACGCTCCCAGGCCTATGAGAAAGCGCTCTTCTCCGCGCTCGTGGCTGCATTGGTCGCGTTGGTTGTGCTCAAGATGCTACTCGGTCTTGTCTTTGTCGCCTCAGCGGTGGTCGCTGTCGTCGCATTCGTTCTCTTCTTCAGCGTCGCGATGCGGATGACGCCTCGTCGTGAGGAGTAGGGGACTGGGCACTAATGCCCCAGTCGCTCGACCGATTTCGCGCGTGGATGCCAGGCGATTGTGCACCTGCCGAACTGCTTGAAGAGTTTCTTTGCCTCATCGACAAGCGGGACCATGCGAGCGTTCTTGACCTTCCATGTGCCGTTGATCTGATTGACGACGAGCTGGCTGTCCCCATGGATGGTGACCGTGGCCTTGCTCCGGTCCTCGCCCAAGTCGTCAGCAAGCCACTTCAGCGATTCAATCAGCGTCATGTGCTCGGCCTGGTTGTTGGTTATCGAGCCGGTATATTCCTCCCGGCCCATCTTGTAGATTTCGCCCCTGGACGTGATCTCGAAGCTGCCATAGCCCTTTCCCGGGTTGCCGAGCGAGCCGCCATCGAACACGATCTCGAATTCGAGCGATTTGGGAGGGGTCGTCTCTATTAGGGATTCCTGGTGGAACTTCGGATCAGACAATGATGGGTTCTCCTTTGAATGTCGTGGTTGTTCGAATTCATGCAACTCCCTTGGCATCCCGGGCGCGCTACGTGCCAGACGGTCCCCTGAATACTATCCCTACGGGGTGGGAACGAGTCAGCGCCACGTTCAACGCGCAAGGTGAACATGAGAGAGCCGCATTCAGTCACGGCCACCCCCATGTTGTACATCATGATCACTATGGTGCGGTTACTTCTGATTAGCTACCGCTGCCGTTGTTCTTCGCCTCGGTGATGATCTTTTCGGCCAGATGGTGTGGAACTGGCTCGTAGCGCACGAAGCGGGACGTGAATGTACCACGCCCCTGCGTGATGGATCGGAGATCGGTGGCATAGCGTTGGATCTCGCCTGCTGGCACCTCGGCTTCAATTACCGTCGTGCCGTTGTCGCCGGAGTCCATGCCAGTCACCTGGCCGCGACGGGTGTTCAGATCGCTCATGACATCGCCCGTCGCGTTCTCCGATACGCTGATCGAGACTGCCATGATTGGCTCAAGAAGTGTAGGGTTGCCGCTCAGGATGCCCTGCTTGAAGGCTTCCTTCGCGGCGATTTTGAACGCCATTTCGTTTGAGTCAACGTCATGGTAGCTACCGTCAAAGAGCGTCGCCTGAACGTTGACTACCGGATAACCGCCCAAGGGTCCGGACTCCAAGGCCTCACGCACGCCTTTCTCGACCGCCGGGTAGAAGTTGCGGGGGACCGCACCACCGACGACGCGCTCGGTGAACGCGAAATCTTCACCATGAAGCGGCTCAAGCTCGAGCTTCACGTGTCCGTATTGACCAGCGCCCCCGCTCTGCTTCTTGTGCTTGTACTCCGCCGTTGTCTTTGCTGTGATCGTCTCGCGGTACGGGACACGTGGAAGGCCGAGATCAACGTTGATACCGGCACGCCGTTTCATCCGCTCAACGGCAATTTGAACGTGTGGTTCCCCCATCCCGGAGATGATCGTCTCGCCTGTCTCGGGGTTGCGCTCAATGCGAAGGGAGGGATCCTCCTCCTGCATTCGAGCAAGTGCCTGGCCCAATTTATCCAGATCCGCCTGGGAGCGCGGGTGGATTGAAGCTGAGTAGGAGGCATTGGGGAACTCAATCTCATGCAGCCGCATGTTCGAGGGTTGGGAGGTCAGCGTATGACCGGTCTCCACCGAATCGAGCTTCGAGACCGCACCGATGTCGCCCGCAGTGACAGCATCGGTAGGAATGTGTTCCTTGCCGCGGGAATAGAAGAGCTGACCGATCCGTTCGTCCTGTCCCGTGGTTGCGTTGTGAATTTGCGAACTGGATGAGATTTTTCCGGCGAAGACGCGGAACCAGGTTACCTTGCCAACATGAGGATCGGCTTGGGTCTTGAAGGCGAGTGCGGCGAGGTCCTTGTCGGCATCAGGCGTTATCTCAACTGCTGCACCGTCGGCCATGCCTGTTTCCTTGCGCTCGGCCGCTGAAGGGAGAACGCTGATGATCGCGTCGAGCAGGGTTTGCACGCCGCGGTTCTCGTAAGCGGCGCCAAGCACCATCGGGATCACCGATCCGTTCTCAAAGCACTGGTGAAGCTCCTGGCGGAGCTCATCGTCCGAGATCTCTTCTTCGTCGAGGTATCGCGTCATCAAGTCTTCGTTGTTCTCTGCGATGGCCTCAACGAGGGTCTGACGGTAAAACGCGACATCGTCCGCGAGCTCCTCCGGAATCTCCGTGGTTTCGTAACCTCCGTCGCGGTTGTCATGGAAGACCATGGCTTGCCTGTCCAGCAAGTTGACGATGCCGCGGAAGTTTTCCTCCTGGCCAATGGGGAACTGCAGCGGCGCAACACGCTTGCCGAACGCCTCTATCAAGCCGTCGAGGACGTTCCGGAAGTTGGCATACTCACGATCCATCTTGTTGACGAAAATCATGCGAGGAAGCCCGGCGCGTTCGGCGTTGTGCCAAACCTGTTCGGTGCCCACTTCCACTCCGGATGCGGCATCAATGACGATCAGGGCTGCCTCCACGACACGCATCGCAGAACGGACATCGCCGCCGAAGTCAGCGAAATCGGGTGTGTCGATGACGTTGATCTTGCAGTCCTTGTATTCGATCGGAATTACACTGTTGGTGAGTGAAATGTGGCGCTTGATCTCCTCTGGGTCGGTATCGGATGCGGTTGTACCCTGGGAGACGCGTCCACGCCGCGTCGTTGCGCCGGTGTCAAAAAGCATGGCTTCGACGAGGGTCGTCTTTCCCGCCCCACCGTGCGAAAACATGCCGACATTGAAGATACGTTCCGGTGGATACTGCTTCATGGCCGTACTCTCCCCTGGAGATCAGATGTGCCTTCACAGTTCTCCACGGCAGACACATCGTGGCGAAACTTCAATTGCGGATTCGCAGAAGTATATCGCGAACCACGGCATTTGAATTGGAAAGGGCAGATCTGTCACCCAACTGCCTACTGCTATGCGCGGGCCTTCAGCCGTTCGTAGACAAGCCTCAGTCCGTCGATCGTGAGATCGGCGTCGTGTGCGTCGATAAGCGGAGATTGGCTCGCGAAGAGCTCCGCGTAACCGCCAGTCACCACAACCGTCGGCTTGCCGTCGATCTCCGCCGAAATCCGCTGGATCAAACCTTCCACCAGCGCACCGTAGCCCAGCACGAGCCCGGACTGGCGCGCGTGTGTAGTGTTTCTGCCGATTGCCCTTGGTGGAGGTACAAGATCGACTGAGAAGAGCCTCGCCGCCCGTGATGTCATGGCGTCCAGGGCAATGACGAGACCTGGCGACAGCGACCCACCGATATAGTGTCCCCTGGCGTCGACAACATCGAAGTTGAGTGCCGTGCCGAAGTCGATAACGATCACCGGCGCGCCGTAGCGGTGGATTGCCGCGATGGAGTTGACCAGACGGTCCGCGCCCACTTGGCGCGGATCGTCCATGTCGATCGGCAAGCCGAGGTCGAGGTCGACGCTGACCACGATCGGCGTGACCCTCAGGCGATCCTGGCTCATCGCCGAGAGCCAGCGCGTCACGCTCGGCACGACACTCGAGATGACCATTGCCTCGATGGATCGCGGATCGATGCTGTCGGAGGCGAGGACCGGCGCAAGAATCGCAAACCACTCATCGGGCATGCGGTCCCGGCGGGTAGCTGCGCGCACGGTTGTCCGGAGCTCGTCCGACTGTAAGTCATAAATCCCGAACACCGTATTGGTGTTTCCAACATCAACAACGAGCTGCATGAGCATGTCTTCCACGCGAAGGGGAGGGGAAGGTGATCCCCGGCAACAGG
>JAUJLY010000329.1 GCA_030447145.1 Thermomicrobiales bacterium | reverse complement strand
CGAAGAGACCGGTGGGACCCGCCCCGATGATGTTCACGTCAAAGACCTGCTCGTTCTCATCGATCACGAGCTCGTCTGTCTGCTGCTTCAGTTGGTTGCTCACGGGCAACATGCTCCTGCTCCGTTATGTGCCATTGCCTGTCCGATAGGAGGAAGCACCTGGCGGCCCATTTCAGGGATTTTACACCGGGCGCCCTCAGGACCCGCGAGGGCGCATCGCCGATGTTCCGGTTAGCCACAACGCGTTGGTGTTCCCGGTACAATTTTACGGGACGTATCGTAGGTACAGGGGCACAACGTGAGTAGCGAGCGATTCAAGAACTGGGCGCGTGCCAGGATGGCTCCAACGACCTGGGACCGTGCGTCCGCGACGCTGGCGGGCATAGGCCATGCCATGGCGGAACTGGGCAGCAACACTCGTCACTGGGCCAGCATCGGCAGCGATCATGTGACCTCAATGCGTGCGGCGCGTATCGAACCCTGGCGGCTCGTCTTTGCCTTCACCATCGTCATTGTCCCCGCACTTCTGCTTGCGTCGATCACGCCCCATCTTGGTCCTGAGATACCCATCGTCTTCTTTCTCCTCTCTGTGGCGCTTGCCACTTACGTCGCGGATTGGGTCGGGGGGTTGACCTCGGCGCTGACCAGTCTGGTGGTGCTCGATCTCTTCTTTCTGGGCATCCGCGGACGCGTTGATTTTTGGGATGTCAGGAACCAGGTGTGGGTACTCCTGGTCTTTGGACTTGGCTCCGCGCTCTTCGTCTCGTTATTCGAGCATCTGAAATATGACCGGGCAAGCGCGAAGCTGGAAGCATCGGCGATGCGGGCAGCAAATACCGCTTTCAACGCCGTGGAGATTGCCGCGGCAAGTCGTCCTGCTGGCGACAGCGAAGCGTTCGTGAGCGTGCTGCAGTCGATCCTCACAGCGATGGTGCGCGTCAACCGCGCGTCTGCCGGCGCGCTCTACCTTGTAGATGCTCCCAATGCCACCTTGGTCCAGGCGGCCACCTACGGCGACACCTCGGACAGCAGTCTATCTCCTGCCGATGATCCCACCCGCACGATCCCCATCGACTATGGCTTCACGGGCCGTGTGGCAAGTGAGCGCCGCCCCATTGCCATTGCAGATATCGAAATTGACCCCGAGTTCGAAGACGTACTAAACACGAATCCCCACGTTCGTGCTGTGGTTGGTGTGCCGATTTTTGGTCCCACCGATGCGCTCGCCGGTGTGGCGTGGGTCGGGCTCTATGTCCCCTACCGTTTCTCCCAGACCGCCATTGCCCGATTACAGGCACTCGCCCATCGTACCGTCGCCTTCATGGAATCCGCTCGCCTTGCCGATGCCCAGGAAGAGCTGCTCGACCGGGTCCAGGACAATCATCGGCGCCTGCAGTCCGTCATTCAGACGATGCCGGAAGCCGTCATGGTGGCCCGCCCTCCACATGGGTTGATCGTGACGTTCAATGCCGCTGCACAGCGGATGTTCGGACTCCAGGCACATTCGTCGCAGCTGGTCTCGCGCCGCGTCGATCAGCTTGCGGTGACAAGCGAGCCAGTCGACGCTGTTCCCGTTATGCCGATGGTCCAGGCAATGACGGAAGGGGTCACCGTTACGGGCGTGGAGTTGATTGTCCGCACACCGGGAGGCACCATGCTTCCCGTGGTTGCCAGCGCGGCCCCATTGAAAACCGACGAAGGAGATATCGATGCCGTCGTCGGGGTCTTCCAGGATGTGGCCCCACTCAAGGAGGCGGAACGCCTGCGAGACGAGTTCATCTCCGTCGTCTCCCATGAGTTGCGCTCACCCCTTACCCCTATCCGTGGCTTCGCCCAGATCATGGCAAGAGAGCTCGACAAGGAGGGCGGCCACGAACAACATGTCGCATGGCTGAACACCCTTCAGCAGCACACCGATCGGCTCACGCGACTGGTGGATGACCTGCTGGATGTCTCCCGGATGCGTGCGGGGCGCTTGAGGGTACTGCGGGAAGACGTGGATATCGTGGAGCTGTGTCGCGCACTTGTGGAATCGAAGGGAGCGACCCAATCGACGCACGATGTTATCCTCGACACCGACCTGACCTCACTCACCGCCCGGATGGACGGTGACCGGGTCCATCAGATCGTCGATAACCTGGTCAGCAATGCGATCAAATACACCGACGGAGGCACAGTCACCGTTGGCTTGGCTCTCCAGCCTGACGGTGATATCCAAATCTCGGTAAGCGACGAGGGTTTCGGCATTCCGCAGCGTGAGCGCGAATCGCTCTTCACGGCTTTCTACCGGGCACGGTCGGCGAACGAAAGCGCTGTCCCCGGTCTCGGACTGGGACTCTACATCGTGCGGGAGTTGGTACTCGCGCATGATGGCACCATCACAGTCGACGAGGCTGCAACGGGGGGAGCCCGATTTACGGTCGAACTCCCCCGGAACATGAACGGTCTTTAGTTCCTGAAGAGCAGCAGCCTACGGGCGAATCCGGATGCTCGGCAATGCGGTGTCGTAAAGACCACCAGTGCCATCGCCCCCAATCAGCGGAGGAAGCGGGCCGTTCGTGCCGTCGGATGGAACCGATCCGTCGTACCGGCCTGGCGACCAGGGGCCCCGTGGTGCAGAGGCATCACCCGCTGTATCCAGCGATTCGCTCGTGCCCCCTACATTGACTGTGGTGTCCGTTACAGGTTCATCAGTCGGGGAAGTTAAGGCGTCCGGTTCGGATACGGTTTCAGTGTCAGTGGAAGTTGGGTCTGTAGTGTTCCCGTCGGATTGCACCTGCTCGTTCGAGAGCTCTTCACTCGAGACCTGTTCTGTCGAAACTTCCTCCGTCACAACCTGGCCACCAGGAGCCGGCACTTCTGCTACGGGGACTGACTCAGCCGGCGGAATGTATGGAGGCTCAGTCTCAGGGATATATGGAGGCTCCGTCGGAGGCTCGTACGGTGCTTCAGTGGGTGCTGGCGGCTCAGGCGCCTGGAGAACGACCAGCGAATTGGCAAGGGAGAGCGAATCAGAGGCCGTCATGTTGTTGCTGCTGACGGTATAGAGCACGCCATTGGCGATCCACCACACCTGGTCGTAGATCGGCGTACTGCCACCGGCAGGAATTCCGGTGTCCTGGATTGCATCCCATCCCTGTACCGTGGCATTGATGTTCAGCTGCTTGTTCAAATCCGCCGGTGATCCAGCCGGAAGTTCCCCCCCGGCCACACCCTCAATGTAAAGAAACGTCGGCGACCCTCCAGGAACCATCCAGTAGATCTGATAGTACCCGTCGCTCGCCGTGACGCTTGGGCTCACCCCGGAAAACGGCTCTGGTATCCCGCTCGGCACCAATACGTCGATCCCGATGTCCAGCGATGCCGCCGTTTCCAGCGACAGCCAGTCAACATTTTGCGCATACAGCGATGCCCCCGGCAGCACCGGCAAGGCAGCGACCGAATAAGCTGCTCCGCCTGCGAGCAAGGTCAGGGCAACGACCCCTGCCGAAAGCGTTTGACGCAGCTTGTAATGCCGACCGAAATCTCGGCGGGAAAGGTTCTTCACGAGTCTGCTCCTCAGAGGGATGGACTCCGTCGACGGGTTCGATCAGCAGGTCAAATGAGGTGCCTCACCAAGCCGGAGTCTTTGCTGTCAGTCTACAATGGACGGTGCCCCGTGGTCACGGGTTTCTCCTACTCCAACAGTTTCAGTGCCGGCCTCGTTTCGCTGGCGACAGGTACGCCCATTTAGACCTATACTTGGCTGTTGCGGCGAAGGACCCTTGTGGGGACATCCCGAGGGTCGCTGCAGTGTGCGCCGTGCTACAGGAGATTCCCTTGTCCACCAAACCTATCATTCCACTGGTTCCGGAGTCCCCGGCTCCCGTCGCTGTGGCACCTCGGCGGCTTCCCCTCAACGGCAAGCGCTTCTTCATTTGGACAATGGGTTGCCAGATGAACGAGGCTGACAGCCAGAAGGT
>JAUJLY010000328.1 GCA_030447145.1 Thermomicrobiales bacterium | reverse complement strand
AACTTCGCTCGGCATGTCGCTGCCTTGCCATTGGTCGTGGTGCTGCCTGAAGGTGGCACATCGGCCTATCTAAACTGGAAAGCGTCCGGCCGGCTCAATCAGCATCGCTACGAAGACCTCATGGTGATCGACATCCCAAGACATCTCGGGAGACATTTCAACGTCAGGAATGGACCATGGGCAATTGGTGGGCTGTCCATGGGCGGCTACGGCGCCGTGCGGCTCGGACTGAAGCATCCGGACCGGTTTTCATCGATCTATGCGCATTCGGCCGCGTTTCGGGTCGATGAGGCAGTCGAGCATCTGGACGGGACATTGGTTGGTGACGTAGAGGACGCCAACGTCTATCGTCACGCCGATGCGCTCGTCAAGCGTGATCTACGACCGGTCATCGCCTTTGACTGTGGGGTGGACGATCGGCTGATTGAACACAATCGGAAGTTCCATCGACACCTCGACATGCTCGGCGTGGATCACCGCTACGCCGAGTTCGAAGGCGGTCACGACTGGGACTACTGGGATGTCCACGTGCAGGAGGCCCTGGCGCAGCACGCCGAGGTGCTCGGACTTTCCGCGAGAGCATGAGCGGAGTGTCGAAACATAGATGCTTTTGTGTCGCAAGGTCGCTCTGTTGGTGGCCGAGTTACGGCTTCAGGTGGCGCGCGATGGAGCTCAGAAGGCTCCACTCTGCGTCGTCCCCGGATAACTCCCAGAACATCGCGCCCCCGAGTCCCTCCGTATTGATGTAGTCAGCCTTGCGGCCGATGGACTCGGGGTCGTCATAGGTCACCATGGTCCCGCTCTTGGAATCGTAGAGCCAGGGAACCTCTGCCTCCTCGTGCCAGTGGCGCTCGAATGTTGGCAGGTAGTCCGCCACGATGGTGTGGTAATTCACGCTCAACGTGCCCGTGAAGGGTTGGTACAACCCGTGATTGGCTCCGGGTACTCCGGTGAAACCGCGCCCGTAGAAGGGCATACCGACGACGATCTGCTCTCGCGGTACACCTTCCTCCTCAAAGGCCCTCGCTGTTCCTGCCATGTTTTGATAATGACGCTCGCTTGAGGTCCTCGGATCCGTGCGGGAGGCGCGGAGAGCGGCATTGAAATTGGTCTGGCCACTCTCCTCAGAGCCGCTGATGTCATAGGTCATCACATTGATCCAGCCCAGGATCGCCGCGGTCTCGCGTAACTCAAACGTGGACGTCGGTAACTCATTGCCCGCGGGCAATGCTGCAGTCAGCAGGTACCGTTGCCCGCTGATTGCACCGAGGTCATCGAGCTGCCGCCGCAATTCCTCAAGGAGGAGCGTGCAGTTGCACCTGTCCTCAGGCCGGTAACCATTTTCGGGCAGGCCACCATGCACCGGGTATTCCCAGTCGATATCGATGCCGTCGAACACTCCCGGCCACCGAGTCAGAAACAACTCGATGCAGGACGCAGCGAGCGCACGGCGGCCCTCCGCGGTTGCTGCGACATCCGAGAAAGGGCCAGAGCCGGTCCATCCCCCCATGGAGATCAGTGCGCGGAGATGTGGATGTCGTGCTTTCAACAGCTGCAGCTGGCGAAAATTCCCCCTGAGTCCCTCATGGCCACCCTCGTCCTCAGGGTACGGTCGTGCGGTATCGGCATCCGGGTCGCCAAGCGCCGCGCGGCCATCGGGGCCGATCAACCCGAAGGCGTAGTTGATATGCGTGAGCTTGTCAGCGGCACGATCGAGGGCAGTGAAGAACCGCTCATCTGTCGACCACCCTGCCAGGTAACCGACGATTCGCTTCGGTCCAGACGTCACCGGGTCTTCCATGAAACCACCTCCTTGCAGGTAATAAACGCGTCAACGCTGGAGTTGGTGCTATGGCCTGCGACTGTGTTCCGCGTGGAACAGGGAATAGCCGAAGGGATCTCCTCCGGTCTACGCCAGTTCGTGGCGGATGGCGTAGACGGCCGCCGCTGACCGGGACGAGACCTTGAGCTTGGTGAAGATCGCGGTGAGATGGGTCGTGACGGTGCGGTGGCTGATGAAGAGCTCTTCGCCGATCTGCCCGTTGGAGTGCCCGGAGGCCAGTAGGCGCAGGACATCAAGTTCCCTGGCTGTGAGCCCGTGGGTTTCTCGAACTGGCATCACCGGCATCGGGTTGAGGTCGGGTGCGAAGGCAAGCGCTTCGGCAACGGCGGCGTCTGCCGTGAGGGCACGTCCTTCCGACCAGGTGGCGGTAAAGGCGTCGTCACCCAGGGCATCCCGCGACGCCCGCACATTATTTTCGTAGTCCCTGCTCGGTGCTCCCGCCGGCCGGGAGGTGCCGATCCATTCGAGCAGCGCATCGGCCGCCCCAAGCAGCCGTGCCGCCTGGCGCATGTCGCCCGTGGCGATCGCAACTGCCGCGAACTGGTCCAGACCTTCGATCACACCCACGTGGGCACCCATCTGATGAAACAGGGTGCTTCCCTCCCGTAGGAGCTTCACGGCCCGATCATAATCGCCTTGGAGGCGGGTGATGTCCCCCAGTGCGACCAACGCGGATGCGATGGATGGCTTGTCCTCGGTGCTCCGTGCCATTGCAAGCGCGTCGTCGATGTGGGCCGCCGCCGATGCATACTCTCCACGTGCCCGGTCAACTCTGGAGAGCTTCAGCCAGGCAGTTGGCAGATCCCCCCGGTGCCCGAAACCGGCGAGCAGGGCGAGCGCCTCCTGGATCAACGGTTCTGCCCGATCATATTCCTCCCGCATCAGACATACGTCGGCGAGGTTTAGCAGTCCCAGCTCGGTGCCGTAGACGTCGCCGATGGCGCGGGCCGTCGCAAGTGTCTCCTCGAATAGGGGAATGGCCTAGTCCACCTCACCAATGGCATTAAGGACCGCCCCGAGATTGTTGACGCCGGCTTTCAGGAGCCACGTATCGTTCGTCTCCCGGCCGATGGCGATCACCTCCCTGTTTGCCTCGATCGCCCGGTCAAACTCGCACGCCTGACCGTAGACAAGCCCGAGGTTGAGAACCGCCAATGCGATATACACCGGATCGCCATCCACCCGGAAGATGCTTACGGACTCAAGCATCTGCGCCCGTGCCTGTTTCAAGTCTCCCAAATGCTCCACAAGAATCCCGTGCGCCAGCAGCGCCTTGGCACGAGACCGCGTGCGTGTGGCCAGTCGCGGATGCTTCAAGTATCCATCGACCAGCGAGAATGTCTCGATGCGATACCCACGCGTGTCGAGGAAGAAGAAAAGATCCATTGCAAGATCGACGGCATCCTCGACCCGGTCCTGCGTCGTTAGCCAAGTAAACGCTGCCCGCAAGTTGCCAAGCTCGGTCTCCATCAGGTCGAACCACTGCACCCTCCCGGCCCCGCGAAGTACCGCGAACGTGCGTTCACCCAGAGTGAGGCACCAGGCCGTATGGGCGTCCCGTGCTGCTCTCTCCTCCCCGTGTGAGGCCAAGTGCTCCAGCCCGAACTCGCGGATGGGCTCCAGCATCCGGAACCGTGGTTCCCCTGTGTGCTCCGCCACCTGGTGCAACAGGCTCTGGTCAACGAGGGGCTCGATGCCTTTGAGCACGGTGACACATTCTTCCTCCCCAATGTCCGCCATGATGGCCTCCAGCGTAGCCCCACCAACGAAGACGGCGAGTTGGCGAGACAGCCATTGCGCTTCTGGAGAGAGAAGGTCGTAGCTCCAGGCGATCGCATCGCGCATTGTCCGCAGCCGGGTTGGTGCGTCGCAGGGTCCGCCGGTCAGCAGGGGCAGGCTGTACTCCAACCTCGCCTGCAAGGTCGCCAGGGGCAGGTGCGTGACCCGGGCTGCGGCCAGCTCGATGGCCAGTCGCAAGCCCTCCATCCGCAGGCAGATCCCGGCCACCATCGGCGCATTGGTCTCCGTTAGGACGAAGTCGGCCCGGGCGGCAGCAGCCCTGGCCACAAACAGGCGGATCGCCGCCGACCCCGCCAGCTGCTCAACGGTGTGTTGACGCTCGGGAT
>JAUJLY010000327.1 GCA_030447145.1 Thermomicrobiales bacterium | reverse complement strand
GTATGCAGAGCGTACGACGTGCTAAGCATGTCCACGATGATGTACATGCCTGAGGCGATAACTCCGGATGCTAGACCATGAACCCCAGGCGCGCGTCTCACGTTACAATGACACGTGACTTTCGATCCTTGAGTGGTACATCTGAATGAGCGCTCACCTCGTTCTTCAGGCACTCGTGGCCAGGTGCGCCAAGACGATATCACGGACGAGCGCGATATCGTCGATGGCGCTCTTGCCTTCTGTATTTGGCCGCCTACCTGTCCTCACGCAGTCGTGGAAGTGTTGTAGTTCCAGCTTGAACGGATTTTCGTACCAGCTCAACTCCTTTCGCCAGGGCGTGTGGTCGAGCTCCATGCTATGATGGGAAACAGCTGAGGGCAACCCTACAGAAAAGCCGGTCGGGAACGACACGATTACTCGTTCTCGGGAGCCATAGGCTTCCAACGTCTCTTTGAATTCAAAGAGTTCAGGCAGATCCACCCACGTACAGACCGCACGCTTGCCGTCCGCATATTCTAAGTTCGTCGTAATTCCACGGCCTTCAGCCCAGATATCGGTACTTCTGACTTGACTTGGCGGCCCGAAGATTCCGTGGAGATTGCCTATATCATGGATCATGCTACCTAGGACTGATGAATAGGCGCGGCGGATGTACTGCGGAACTTCATCTCCTGAAGAGAAGCCGAGCGCCTTCGCCACTAGGTCCGACTGCTCCTCGGCAGACTTCTCTCGGACCTCAGGCGGGAGGTCGTGAGCACGGTGGATGTTAAATCGAGCGATGTGAAGACTATTGTCAGGGTGGAGATGATTTACTTGGATGAATCGCACGTCCGACATTTCACCGATGCGTGCACGGGCATAGTGGTAAGCTGGATCGTATCGCTTCATGTATGCAACCATGAGGATCGTGCCGGCAGAGTCAGCGGCAGATACCATCTCGTCTGCCTCGTCCACCGTGGTACACATCGGCTTTTCAACCAGCACATGTTTCCCAGCATGCGCCGCAGCGATGCTCGCCGGGGCATGGGACCCGAATGGACAGACAACGACAGCATCGATATCGCTGTTCAGCAAATCCTGGTAGTCGCGAAAACGCCGCTCCTGTGGCACTCCATACTGCTCACCCACGACGGTGAGCAGTTCCTCTGAGAGGTCAGATAAGCCGCCAATCTCAAATTCATCTTGCATGTCGCGCAGGATAGGCAGGTACTGGATCTGTGCAATCGCACCGCAGCCAATGATGCCAAGTCTCAATCCGGTCACGGTCTCGCCTCCCCGTGTCGCTTCAGTGGGTTGCTACGTCATGATGTGCACAGTGAACTGGATCTTCCAATCTGCCTCTCCATCTCGGGATCAGTTACCGGACCGTTTGTCCGCCATCGACAGTAACCGTTGAACCGGTCATCCAGCGCACATCTTGACTCGCAAGGAACACTACGGCTGCTGCAATATCCTGAGGCGTCCCTGGCCTACCCAGCGGGATCTTCGCTATACGCTCTGGCCCCGTCTCCGGATTAGCCAGGGATTGCCGAGTGAGATCCGTTTCGACCACACCGGGCGCGACGGCGTTGACGAGGATTCCGTGGCCGGCCAATTCCAGCGCCATGCCGCGCATGAGCATCCGCACGCCAGCTTTCGCGCACTGATAATGTACTAGGTTCGGATACGCCACCTCGGCGCTAATCGAGCTAGTCAGAACGATTCGACCGCCCTTTGCCTGGACAATCATCTGCCGCGCGACCGCCTGGCACAGGAGAAATGGTCCCCGGAGATCAGCGCTAAGTACGTCATCCCACTCTCCTGGACTGATCTCCAGGAATGGCGTGCGATAGTGCATACCGGCGTTGCAGGCCACAATATCGATGCCACCCAAGTAATCAACGGTCTCCGCGACTAGCCACCGGATCGATGCTTCATCGCCCATGTCAGCTTGGACCGCTGTGGTACGCCGACCCCGCGCCTCTAACTCGGAAACCGTGCTCGTGGCAGCATCGCCGTTGCGGCGATAGCTGATGACCACATCAGCACCCGCTTCAGCAAGAGCAAGGCTGATGCCCCTTCCGATCCCCCGTCCTCCACCAGTTACTAACGCCCTGGTCCCAGCCAATTTCATGACATGTCCTCAGATCTGTCGCGGATACCTGCCGATCCCTACCCCATGCACGTTACGAACGCGCTCTAGGCCTAGTCCCCACGCTTGCGCCGGCACAGGAACCCATTGAGGATCAGGACCAGCCTGCGTTGCGCGTCGAGGTCGGCGTCCATGGTAGCGCCAAGAACGATGCCAATCGCCACGGCTGGCTCAGTACCACCTCTCCTACGCGGCCGGCCCCTGTTCAATCCAGATCGTCTGGACATTGGTGAACTCCCGAATGCCGAAGCTGGACAGCTCGCGGCCGTAGCCACTGCGCTTCACTCCCCCGAACGGGAGCCGCGGGTGAGAGGCAACCATACCGTTGATGGACACCGTACCCGATTCGATCCGTCGCGCTAATTCCTTTGCCTGCGCTACGTCGCGTGTCCAGATATTACCGCCGAGCCCATACGGTGAGTCGTTCGCCAGGGAGATCGCCTCGTCCACGTCTTTCACCCGGATCATCGCCGCCAGCGGACCGAACGTTTCCTCCCTGAAGGCCGGCATCTCTGGCGTCACGCCCGACAGCAATGTCGGCGCGTAGAAGTAGCCCTTGCGGTTCGGACGCTCCCCTCCGGTGACCACCTTCGCACCCTGTTCGACGGTGGCGGCACACTGTTGCTCCAGGGACTCCCGCAGGTCTGCGCGGGCGAGCGGTCCCATTTTGGTGTTCCGATCAGTCGGATCGCCGAGCAATATCGCCTCAGCCGCCTGCTTGAACAAGCGTTCGAAGCGGTCGGCGACCGTCTCGACCACGAGAAAGCGCTTGGCTGAAATGCAGCTCTGTCCAGCATTCTGAAAACGCGACCTGACTGCGTAGCCAACCGCTCCGTCCACATCGGCGTCCTCCAGCACAATGAATGGGTCAGAGCCGCCGAGTTCCAGCACGGTCTTCTTCAGGAGCGCACCGGCTTTTGCCGCGACCTTGCTTCCAGCAGTATCGCTACCCGTTAGGGCGACGGCTACAACGCGGGGATCCTCAATGACCTGGTCGACGTCTTTGCTTTCCAACACCAACGTGCGAAAGACACCGTTCGGAAAGCCGGCTGCCTTGAATACCTCTTCAATGGCCAGTGCACAGCCGGTCACATTGCTCGCGTGCTTGAGGACAACAGTGTTACCGGCCATCAAGGCCGGGATGGCACAGCGGAAGACCTGCCAAAAGGGGTAGTTCCAGGGCATGATAGCCAAAACCACGCCCAGGGGCTCGAACGCGACGTAGCTCTCATGAGCCGGAGATTCAATCGATTGGTCAGCCAAGAAACGAGCTCCATTATCGGCGTAGAAGTCGCAGTTAGTCGCCGACTTCTCGATCTCTGCCTCGGCTTCGGTTATCGGCTTGCCCATCTCAGAAGTGACGAGCAAGGCATAGCGATCCCGGTTTGCCCGGAGCTGTTCGCCGGCCTGCCGTATCAGGGCCGCCCGCGCCTCCGTCGATTGCTCCCGCCATCCTAGGAAGGCATGGCGGGACTCTGCCAAGACATCCTCGACCTGCCCAGCGGTCATTGATTCGTGGGTTGCGATCAGTTCTTCGGTCGCTGGATTTATCGAGTTCATTGTCATCGCGATACTCCTCACTTAGCCGCTCAGCAGAGACTGCGCGCCGACGAACCCCACTGCGGTGCCCCTGTCTTGCCAGTCACTACCGCCATCTGAAACAGGCGACGTCGGAGACGGCATCCGGGTAGGACAGCCTTCCGTGGAACCGCCGTCAGTGATCCCGCGCCGTGACCCCCGAGGCTACCGATTCCCGGTGACGATTCTGTGCTAGCAGGCACCACCACTAGTTTCTGCTCAAGCCGTGTAACTGAACCTCACGATTGCTGCGAGCGGACTC
>JAUJLY010000326.1 GCA_030447145.1 Thermomicrobiales bacterium | reverse complement strand
GAATGTATCAGGGCCAGGGGCACTGCCGGCTTCGGGTGTCGCGACCGGTGTTTGCGCGGTTGCACGATGAGAGACCAGCAGCGCCGGGATGCTGAGCGCGAGCCCGGCGCCAAATGTACGACGTGAGATGCGGGGCGAGGACATCGTCATAGCCTCCTTCTTCTAAGGACGAACGTTCAAGTCGGTTGTTCGCGGCGACATATCACCATCATCTCAGACCCCCTTTCCCGTGCAGCGCCCGGAACGGACATAGAACATACGTTTCATTCGTGATAAGGTCCTTCATATGGTTGTGATATGGCTGTGTGGACTGGAGGGTTTTTCGTGGAGATCGTGGATCGCGAGGTGGCACTGTCGGAGATCGACGAGACGGTGGGGCCGCGTCCGGCAGAGCGCCTGGTGGAGAGCGTGCGACGGAATGGCGTGATCGTGCCGGTGATCCTGGCGGAGCGCGTCGATGACGACGGGGAGCTCCGGATGGTGATCGTCGATGGGAACCGGCGCGTGGCGGCTGCCCGGGCAGCCAAGCTCGATGTGGTGCCCGGGCGTGTCCTCCAGCAGGTTTCCGATCCGGAGATGGCCAACCTCACACTGGTCACCAACAGCTTCCGGACCAGTAACTATGTCACCGAGTTTTGGGCGATGAACGAGCTTCAGCGGTCGGGGGTGAACCGACAGAAGTTGGCCGAGTTCACCGGCATGACTCCCTCCACCATCACCACGCGGGAGCTCCTCGCGGAGCTGGACCGCCGGATCTTCATCGGTCTCAGCGAAGGGAAGATCGGCCCCAGCATTGCTCTGGCCGTTGCGCGGCTCGACCCGGAGATCCAGCGGGAGCTTGGCGATCGCCTCGTGCGAAAGGGGCGACTGACCAAAGCCGAGGTCGACGCGGTTTCGCCGTCGCGGAGTGACGCTCCCACCGAGCTGCCGGAGGTGGATACCGAAGGCCGGGTGCTGCCGGACGACCTGCAGTATGCCCTTGTTGCCATTGCACGCCAGGCGGTTGGCCGGGGCATCAACGAGGAGACTTGGGGAGAGGCGGCGGCGCGTGCGTTCCGCGAGGCGCAGCGCTAAGGTCCGGGCTGAAGCGACGTGCCACGGTAACGACACCATTCCTTATATATGAGGGGATCTCATGGGGAGATGACGCCAGAAGAGGGCGTTCGGGATCGCCCCGGTTCCGGCGTGCCCGTCCCCGGCCTGCCCTTCGGTTCTATACTCAGGGTGAGATGTGCAAATCGTTCCATTCATCAGGGAGTACCGTTTTATCCATGTCCACAACACCATCTGGCCCGAATCCCGTCTGCGAAGTGGGAATGAAGCACCCGCGCGACCGGCACCGGATGCGCCCGGTCGACGGTGTGGAGAATGTGTGGTTTTGCAGCCGGCATTCGATGTACGCGCAGCTGGTCGATCCGGAAACCGCAGAGGCAGTCAGGCGTGGCGACGAGTGGGGTCACTATGAGGGGATTGACGGCCTCGTTGTCCGGCAGGGCGACGAGCGCCAGGGTGGACAGATCGTCTACTTCCGGGAGAAGTAACAGGTTCCCTCTAACACTCTTGAAATGGTGCGGCATTCCAAGGGTTGTTCCTTCTGTTCTGACGCACTTATCCGGATTGCCTTGCTTTTTCTCCGAATGTCGTCGTGTCTGGAACGTCCGTCGACAGCTGGGCGATCGCCCGAATCCACACGGCTCCGATGGGAACGACAACGATGGATTCGGCTGCGAGCCGTACTACGAGGTCATTGACGCGGCTCTCGATCCTCGGGGGCCGTTGTCGTGCCCGGTCCAGGGTGTGTCGCAGCACACAGGCAACGTGTGTCGCAGGCGGCTGCCGTGCCGGTTCATGCGCTCTAACCTGTAAGAGAAGTCGGGGGACGATCTCCCGAAACCAGACTCCACGCCATGTGCAGTCATGCAGTCAGGCAGGAGAGGTCCTTCATGGAGCCGGGGCAAGCTTCCGGCAACAGCAACGTAGCCGACTATCAGTCCAGTTTATTACTGTCGTCGTGGATCTCCCTGTAGACGTCTTCAAGAAATTCCTTTTCCTCTTGAAGCGGTTGCTCCCCCTCGGCGGAATGCAGCTGGCTCTCGACATCCTCGAGAGCTTCCCGAACTGTTTGGCCCTGCCCCTCCCATTTCGGGGTGCTCGGGCGATCTTTGTCGAACATCCGGACCGTCACGCTATTCCTCTCGGGCGAATCGGGCACGAGGAGCGCAATGGTGAGTTCCGGGTGCCGGGCTTCGAACTCGGAGATCAATTGGACATCATCTTCGGTGGTCACAGGTACCTCTTTTCCGGATAGTCGAGAGCCCACATGACGCGGGCTGTTCCTGAACCCACGCAATTCCTGTTCACCCCTGTTTACAATCGGTGATCTCCGGGCAGAAATCCCTGCAGTCAGTGCAGTCGAGTGGTGAATAAACCTTTCATGGACGTGGTTGAGGGCGAACCGTCGTACCAACGTGGCATAGAGTGCGCGCGTCAGGAGGTCCGGACCAAGTCATCCGGTAACACCGGAACGCACGACGTTACACAGGAGAATATCGAATGATGAAACGCATCTTTGTGCCGACAACGCTTGTTGCGGCGATGATTTTCGCGATAAGCATCGTGTTTGGAGCCCAGATCACCAGCGGGCAGGGGGGCACTGCTACCCCATCTCCCCAGTTAGATAATGAGGGAGGGGCTCAAGCCCACCCGGCGCATATCCACTCGGGTACCTGCGAGGAACTTGGCGATGTTGTCTTCCCGCTGAACGATGTTGCGCCGCTTGCGGCGGATGCTACCCCGGCCGCCTCACCGGCTGCTTCTCCCGCCGCCGGCTTGCCTGGCGAAATGGTGGTTGCCGAGAGCACAACGATCCTGGAGGTCGCACTTGACGACATCCTCGGTGGCGAGCATGCGATCAATGTCCACGAAAGCGCCGAAAATATTGATGTCTACATCGCATGCGGCAATATCACCGGGACGCCGGAGAATAATCACCTGCGGGTCGATCTTCAGGAGCTCAACGACTCGGGCCTCAGCGGCCGCGCTGTGCTGACGGCGAACCCGGACGGGACGACGACCGTGACCGTTACGTTGATACAGGCTCAAGACGGAGCCACCGGTACGCCCGAGGCATCCCCGGCCACCTAGAGCACGATCAGACGAAGCGTTCCGGCGGACCACGGTGAGGGCTTATGCCCTTTCCGTGGTCCGTTTTTGTGCGTCTTTCAGGTCTCTCTCCACCACCGGGTATCAAGGGCTGCGATTCGAACAAGAGGCCACCATCATAGATGCATTGCCGTTCGGATCGATCCCCATGGCAATCCGAGCTCGAACTTTGCGGCCGGTAAGTGCCTGCCTTCAATTACAGAAACACTCTGCCCCATCAACTTCAAGCACCGAACAACACACTTGGTGTAAGACTGGTAAGATGGGTCATTCTTACTGCCGACGACTACATTAAGACCTACAGAGACATGATCTTCGTGGCAGGAGGTTTACCGCATGGTATTCGCGATCATCTCTCTTCTGGCGATTATTTCGCTCTCCATGCTGGTCGTCCGAATCGGGACCATTGCGCTGATGATGACCGGGTTGTCGCAGGATGCTGCCTCATTTCAGGCGTTGTCGGCATTCTCCGGTGCCGGGTTCACGACCGGGGAGTCGGAGCAGACCATCGCGACCCCGGAGCGACGCAAGGTCATTTCCTTGCTCATCAGGGCCGGCAATGCGGGCGCCATCACGGTGGTTGCTTCGCTGATCCTTTCCTTTACTGGATCGGAGGATGGAGCGCCGGAACGCTTTCTGATTCTGGTTGCCGGGCTGGTGGGTCTCGTCGCATTGACCCGTAGTCGCTGGTTCAACCGCATGCTCACGCCAGTTATCCAGCGGGCGCTGAGCCGCTCGACCACGCTGGTCTTGCGCGATTATGCCGCGCTCCTTCATCTGCGCGAGGATTACCGTGTTGCAGAAGTGGAGGTGC
>JAUJLY010000325.1 GCA_030447145.1 Thermomicrobiales bacterium | reverse complement strand
GGCTCGACCACGAGCGAGGAGCCGAGGACGAGCAGAAGATCGCAGGAGCGGGCGTGTTGGTCGGCGAGGGCCAACTCTTGCTGGGGCAGCGGATCGCCAAAGTTCACCACCGACGAGATAAGCCGGCCACCGCATACGGGGCAGGCCGGCTGTCCCGCCACCGGGTTCTGGGTACGGTAGCCCGGCCCCCACCGGCCCGTGTCCCACCCTACCTCCTGCCGAGAGTGCAGTCGGTCACAGCCCAGGCAGCGCATGAGCTGCCCATTGCCGTGCAGCTCCGCCACGAGCTCGGGCCGGATGCCAGACTGGCGATGAAGATTATCGGTGTTCTGGGTGATAAGGAACTGGATCTTGCCGAGTTGCTGGAGATCGACGAGGGCCAGGTGGGATGCGTTCGGCTTCACCTGGTTCGGCGCCACCTGCCACTGAGGTGGCGGCAAGCCGGCGTCGCGCCGTGTCCACACTCCGCTGGGACCGCGATAGTCGGGGATGCCGGAGTCGGTGCTGATGCCGGCGCCCGTGAAGGCGACAATGTTCCTGGCCTCGATGATCCAGTCGGCGATGGTCTCAATGTGCTGCTGGAGGTGTTTTCCCCCGGTCATGATTCTCCTCCGTTAGAGACTGATTTGAGCGAAGACGGTGGATCGGGCGGTCTTGCCGGCACACGCGTATCACTCGGCCCAAGGCATGCCACTGGCCAGACGACTGTGTGAGACCAGCAGTTCTCGATGTACGTTGCCGAAAATCCGACGCCATTCCTTTCAGGAGGTGCTCGGCCGCACAATCTGCCCTGCAGGCAGCGGCTTCGCCGGGGGATCCTTCCCTTCGGTCAGGATGACGGTAGCTGGTGGCTGTCCGAACTCACCTCTACCACCGATCCTCATCCGGCGCAAAGCGATGAATCACCGGCACGATGCTCACCTCGTGGGAACGAGTCTACAGATGCGGGACGACATTGGCCGCGCTGACCGGTATGTGTCTGCGATCGGGACATGCGCGACCAGGTACGTCCCCTACGATGGCATACCCGGGACCGACATTCCTCCCCCGTCGGCACCTGATACTGCTTGAAGCAGCGCGACGCGGTCCGCGTCTGAGGCGAAGGGTGCATTCATGGAGCCGGTCGACAGCGCGGCCGGGGATAGGCGTGACAGGGGCATCGTCGCGTGCTATCGTGACACCATTATACAGGGGCCCAGCCGACCCTATCCTCCATCGCGTTTCCACGGTGTCAGCCATGACGATCCACCGCTCCACCACGCCGTTGTCGCGTCGCAGTGCCGTAACCGGTCTCGCCACTGGAGCGATTCTCCTGACCGGGGTAGCGACGCCATCGCACGCTGCCCAGGAGGCATCTCCCGTCGCCGCACGCGCTCCATGGCACAGCCACCCAGTGGTTGGAACATGGCAGTGGGTCAGCAACCCCGTCCACCCCTCGTCCGCCGTCATCGCCGCCGATGGCACTTACCTGGAATATGATCCGCTCCTCGGGGTTGGGATTGGCCTCTGGCGTGCCACCGGGGAGCAGACCGCCGACGTTGTGGTGACCTTCCAGGAGGTCGCACGCGCGTGGGGAGTCTTCGCGTCGGACGCTGCCCCGGAGGCACCCGCGTTCAGGTCGGACCGCGTCGTTGACCTCGTCACCATGCGGGTGTCGATTGGGGTGGACCCGGAGGGCAATGCCTTGACGGCCACCGGGAGTATCACCGCTCACGATGCCAGCGGGAAGGTCGTCTCTACTCTTGACCAGTACACGGGGAGCGCAGAACGCCTGCAGGCTGATACCTCCACATGAGCCCAGGCGGGCCGGTTCATCTCCACTGGAGATACGCGTCGTGGAAGGCCGTGGACGTTCCTTGCAAGAATCAGCCGGGGACGGACCAAAGACCCTTGCGCTTTGGTGCCGAGGACACTGGTCGCCAGCGCCTCCCTAAGATCGCCAGATTCCCCGCATGCGACTGCCAGTTTGGCGACATCGCCGAGGGTCAGCTGCTCGTGCTCCTGTGGAGTGTCTTGTCGTGCCCCGCGTGTGCATGGAAATTGCGTCATCAGCTGACCGCAAGAAGGCGGACCGAAGGGTGTAACACTCACCAGAGACGCTTTCCCTGCGTCAAGAAGGGATCAATCGCACCCGCACCCCTGGCTTGTGAGCCGGCCAACCACATGTACGAGGAGTGGGCTAACGTCGGCCTGCATGATGACCGCTGACGCTGCACAACCTTTAACCGAGTCCAACGGCCGGCGACGCTGGGTGACGTGGATCGCCCTCCTGTTGCTCCTTGCGGTCATTTTGCTCATCGTCTTGCATGACGATCTGCGCGCACTGGCGGTTGACACCTGGCACGAGATGCTCTCGATCCCACCTGGGTATCTGGTGTTGATCGTCACCTTCAAAGTGATGCAGGCCGCCTTGTCATCGCTGAGCTGGCGGAATGCACTCAACTGGACATGGCCCCACGCCAATCTGTCCTACCGCTTCGTGGTCGGGATTGACCAGGGCCAGGACATCGTCAACGCCGTGGTGCCCGGCCGGACCGGGACATGGGCGATGTTGGGGATCATCGGGCTGGCAATTCCCGGTGCACGCGCCCCGAAACTCCTTACCGTCTGGGGTGTGCAGAATCTCGCCTTTGTCTTGTTCGCCTCCGTGAGCTATGCCCTGGTTGCTATCGGGCTTCCCCAGCAACCCCAGGAGCGCCAGGGCGTGATCGATCGGGTATCGAGCTTCGCGTCGTCACAGCCTCTGTTGACAGGGGTTGTTGCGGGCATCATCGTGATCCTCCTGATTGTGGCGGTCATCTATGGACGCCGAAAGCTGGATCAGGTGCGACAGCAGGTCCGGGAGGGGCTGGCAATCCTCGGAAGTCCAGCACGGTATGTCCGGCTGATGTTCCTCCCGTCGCTGGCCTCATATCTGTTCCGTTGCGGCGCCTATGTCGTGATGCTCTCCGCGTTCGGGATTCCTGTCACCATCTGGACGCTCGCGCTCGCGCTTGGCTCGAACGCCCTTGCCGGGACAGTCCGCTTCACCCCCGGTGGCCTGGGCACGACGCAGGCCATAGATATTGTCGCCCTCAGTGCCTACGCGGCTCCCGAAGTCATCACCGCCTATTCCCTCTCCGAGATCGCCATCACCGCCCTCGTCAATACTGCCGTGTCCTTCGTCGCCCTCCTCTCGGTCAACGGCTGGCATGGGAACCGGGCGGTGTTCAGCCACCTGCGTCGTGGCGAGTTCACCGCCGATCTGCACAGCGTTGGGACACGGCAGCGCGCGCTCCGGGCACGGCCGGTGCGGCAGAGGCGACGTCCCTGACACCAGGCACTGCGTGGTCATCGCCTTCATTGCTCAGTTGCCTGCAGCCCCTCACCTGGCCCCAATCCCGAGGGATATATCCTTGCAGAAGGTGCTCAGCCGCACGATCTGCCCTGCGGGCAGCGGCTTCGCTGGGGGATTCTTCGCGATGCTCAGAATGACGTTTTTTGGTGACGCAGGGGGTAGCGAACCAGGCGTAGAAAAGCCCATTAGAGCGGTTTGCGTGACCCTTAACCGCACACCTACGTAGAGGAGGACCAACAGGCATATCCGCAAGATGTGAGCGGGAGCGGCCCATTGTGTCCTTCCGCCTCCCGGCAAAGGGAGGACACGAGATCCTCCCCTAGCGGATGGACGGATCGCCAACCTTCCTGCAAGACGCCCCACGTAGCCAAGTCCGGGCGCGGCAGGACAAGCTGGCCGTCCGCTTCCATGCGACCATCACCCTTACCGCCATCCGGCTCTGACTGTGATTAGGCAGACAGACCCTCATCCCGTTTCCATTCCCAGGCTCGCGTTGCCCCTCATTTCCTCACGCGATACCGCAAGCGCGTAACGCCCGGCGACTCTCTCACTCCGATCGATTCCAGTTCAATCGGCGGGTCGTCCGACCGATCGAACAACCGGAGACCATCGCCGAGGAGGACCGAGCGGAGGTCGATGT
>JAUJLY010000324.1 GCA_030447145.1 Thermomicrobiales bacterium | reverse complement strand
GCCTTCGGTGAGAATCGGGTGCAGGAGATTCGCACAAAGTATGAGGACCCGCTTCCCTCGGATGCCCGGGTCCATCTTATTGGTCACCTGCAGACGAACAAGGTTCGCCAGGCGATCCGTATCGTCGATCGCATCGAGACCGTCGATCGGCTTGCGCTGATGGAGACCCTCGCGAAGGAGGTTTCCAAGCAAGAGCTGACCTGCTCGGTATTGATCCAGGTCAATATCGCCGGGGAGACGCAAAAATCGGGATGTCGACCGGAGGAAGCCAAGGAGCTTTTGTCGCATATCGCCAATGTTCCGGAATTGCACTGCGACGGTTTAATGACCATGGCGCCCTACGTCGACGACCCCGAGACGGTGCGGCCAGTCTTCACTGAGCTGCGCATGCTCCGCGATCACCTGCAGCAGGTAAGCGGGCTCGCACTTCCGATCCTTTCCATGGGCATGAGCGGCGATTTCCGCGTTGCGATCGAGGAAGGCTCAACCCACGTTCGCATTGGTCGAGCGCTATTTGGCGATCGGTAACCTGCCGCGAATTGTATGAGGGGCCTCTGTCATTCGGGCCGGAAGGCAGTAATGCCCATACAGGCCTGAGGGCAGACTGTTCTGCACAGTGGGCCATCGGCGTCATACTACAAGAGACGGTAGAAGCCCGACCTTCCGCGCCCAGCCCGTCGCCTTGAGGTGCATCGTGGGCCTCCAAGACGGGCGGACCGGGACTGGACCGTGCGCTCATCGCGAATCTTTCAGGTCCCGGCCCCGGGTGTGGCACGTGGCGCAACTTCGCTTCCCGCCATGATCTCGAGAATCTGGCGCAACCGCTCCTGCTCCTGGCCGTACGTTTCCCAATCGCCAGCCTGCTGTGCCTGCTCGGCGCGGTCCAGCGTCACGAGCGCTTCAGCGGCCAGCTCCTCCTCTGACATGCCTGCAATACTGGCCGGCACATCACCACTCGGCTCGGCCACGGGCGTGCCCTGCGGCGGCGAGTCCAGCTGCGGGGCATCCTCTGCCTGTGCCTGCGAAACCGCTGCGTCCGGATCTTGCTCGATCTCATCGACACTCTCCGCTTCCGGATCCGCCAATGCGGAAATTACTTCCGGCAAGGTGGGGCGCATCACCACCTGATCGTTGGTGGCAACGATGACACGCGCCAACCTTGGCGCGCTCGCCGATGAGCCAGTTGCCTGCAAATAGAGTGGCTGGACGTAGAGGATCGCGTCATTCACCGGGATCACCAGCATGTTACCGCGAATCACTTCCGAGCCACCCTGGCCCCAGAGCGTAATTTGTTGTGAAATGTCGGGGTCCTGGTTGATCTGCGCCTCAATTTGTCTCGGCCCATAGACCGTCACCTGCCTGGGATAGCGGTACAGGCGCAGGCTGGTATCGCCCGTCTCATCAGCTGTACCGGCAAACCAGGCGGTCATGTTCTGACGCGTCTGCTGTCCTCCAGGGGTAAACGGCACGGTCAACGCGAAGACAGATTCGGTCTCCCCGGGCAGCGGTTGGCTCACGAAGAAGGGCTCAACTTGCTGGACCTCCCCGTCGACGGTCTCCTCCGCCACCGTCCACTTGTCATCGCCGTCGTACCACGTCCGCGCATCGTCCATGTGGTAATCACTCCACACTTCCGACTGGACGACAAATTGCCGCTCAGGATATCGAAAGTGGGCGTTCAGCGATTCAGGGGCTTCGGTGATGGATGTAAGGAGATCGGGGTAGACGTCGCCCCACGCATCGGCGATTGGGTCCTCGATTCCAGTTCGGTAAAAGGTCGTTGTGCCGTCATAGGCGTCAACGACAACCTTGACGCTGTTGCGGATGTAGTTGATGCCATCGAAGCGAGTCGCCTGCGGAAAGCGGGATGTCGTCGTGTAGGCGTCCATCACCCAGTAGAGACGACCGCCGGCGATGACGGCATACGGATCCTGATCATACGCAAGGAAGGGCGCGATCTTTTTCGCACGCTCGACGACGTTTCGCTCCAGGACCAGCCGGGAATCACCGGTTAATTGGCTGCTGAGGAAGACGTTGCGGTCGCCAAGCGTCAGCGCCGCCAACCCCCGGGTGACAGGGTTGCCAAGACTGATCGACCCGGCAACTTCTCCCTGGAAGCCTTCGCCGTCTGCATCTCCAGCCTCGACAAGTCCCGTCGTCTCGGTCTGGTCTGTGAAGAGGATGATCCACGGCAGATCTGTTTCCCCGAAGTAGACCTCCGGGCGGTCGAGCGTGAGCTCCTCGGGACCTTCCATCGGGATGCCGCTGACGATAAAGGGCGGCCAACCGTCGCCGGATACCTCGCTCACCGGGCTCACGACGACACCATACCCATGTGTGTAGACGAGATGGGTGTTGGTCCAGGTTCGGCGATTCTCGGCAAGGCCGTCAAGATTGAGTTCGCGAACGCCAACCAGCACCTGCACGGGCTCACCGTCGATCTCATAGCGGTCGACATCTACATCCGGAAACTCGTAGGACGGCACGAACGACTGGACCTGTTGGAAGACGGGCCCAACCACGCGGTAGTCCCAGATACGCACGTTATCGAGCGGCGGTTCGTTGGCCGAGAGCTCGGAGATATCGATCTCCTCCTGCCCCGTAACGTCGTAGGTCTGCACATCATCAAGCGCAAATCCGGCCCTCGTCATCTCGATGTTGCGCTCGATGTAGGTCTCCTCACGGCTGAACTCGTTCGGCTCCACCAGCACCCGCTGCACCGCCATTGGCAGCAGCGGCGTGACCACGACGGCGAGCAGGAACCAGCCACCGAGGAGTCCCGCCAGCCACTTCGGGTTCCGGAGAATAAAACCCGAAAGCAGCCCGATCGCCACCAGCGCCGACGCCAGCGCCATCAGCCAGTTCAGCGGTCGCACGATATTTACATCTGTGAAACCAGGACCTGTCACGACACCACGGGAGGAATAAACGAGCTCGAAAATGTTCAGCAGGTAGCGCATGGCAACAACAAGCAGCGCGGCGCTGATCAACCCACTGAGGTGCCGGAGTGCCACGAAAGGCACATCACCCCATGACCGGAAGCGGATGCCCAGGCGGATCAGGTAAACGAGTGCAACCGCCAGGATCGTCACGATCAACAGGGCGAGCAACCCCGTCTCAAGTGCCCTCAGCATCGGCAGGAGGAAAACATAGAATCCGGCATCCTGGCCGAAGGTGGGATCGTCGATGCCAAATGAGCCGCCATACAAGGCAAGGAGCACATCTTGCCAGCGCTGGAATGCGAGGACTCCGGCTACGAGCGCGATGATGAGACTGCCCAGTACCGTGAGGCCACGGATGACGCCCCGGCTTGCCCGGCTGACTCTCCCCTCCTCCGCGAGCTGCGGGCTCCGGGTATTCCGGAGCGCGAGCCTCATGTTCACATAGAAGATGAGGCCGGCAATCACCGCCGCGGCGAGAAACAACAGCGCTTGGGCGGTGTAGTTCGTGACAATGACTGAGCGGTATCCAACGCTGCCGAACCAGAGCCAATTGACCCAGAACGGCGCCGTCACGAACATGAGGACGATGAGAGCGAGAATGATCACCGCCGCCGGAATCGTGCGCCTCGTCGACGCCGAGAGGGCAAACCGCGGACGTCGTGGACCGCGCACTGCTGCAGTGGGCGGGGATCCGGTCCGCCCTCGTCTTCCAAATACCACCTGGGTTCCATTTCCTGGCGAAGTTCGCCTATCCTAAAATCAACGTACCAGATCGTGCTACGATCATGGTGAGCATACCGCACGGTCGCTCGTCCCTGATGGCCCTGTCAACGGAAATTCTTGCCATTCCATGCTGCCTTCGAAACCGTCCTGCGTTCCGCATCCTCGCGCCATCTCCGTGCAGAGCCTCGGGAGTGGCAGTTCCGGCAACGCCTTTCTGATCACCACGGCGACCGACACGCTGCTCATCGATTGCGGCGTCGGTATTCGTACCCTCACAGCATCACTGCGCAGGCGCGGTATTGCGATGAACCAG
>JAUJLY010000323.1 GCA_030447145.1 Thermomicrobiales bacterium | reverse complement strand
CCGAGGACCTGCTGCGTGAGCGGCCACGGAGGCTCCTCGGCTGATCGTTGATGCTCCGCCAGACCCAGTTATGTGCATCTATGTCAATCTCTGGGACACTGCTCGAACTCCCGACTGTCCATGCGGTTGCGGCCAATATGGAGAATTACAGCCGTGTTTTAGCTGAGCTTGGACGAGCCTTGCGCATGGCCACCGGCCTCGACGTGCGCAGGGACACCGCACCAGGAGGGCATGACGGTGTTCCTGCCCGCAGGCCCGTCATTCCGATTGGACCATGAAATCAAGAACGTCGTCACCGCCGCGCAAAGGCGCATCACTACTGGACCGAGCACGAGATTGAGGAAGGGAAAAGGTTTGCCCGGTAAGCGCAGGAGCCCATGGTCAGCATGGAGACGAGCTATCACCGCGCCAATGGTCGCCATTCTTCATCAGGCCATTCCGGCGGTCAATTACGTTGGGACGTCAAACCCTCCAAACCAGGTGGCTATTGGGACAGCGGCACCGACATCGCCTTTGCCCTGCGACAAGTTGGAGTCACGATCGTCACGCCGGATCCATGTCCTGACCCCGCCCTCGATACAGGCTGGACTTTCCCCGACACGGAGGCCGGTATCACTGCTACGGTCCGCGCAGGGGCCACTACTCTGTGGGCGAACACCGTCCTCTTCAGAGGTCATCCACTTGAGCAGCTCCTGGGACGCGTCCAGATCGTCGGGCAACTCCCTGCTGTGGTGGAGCGATACGATGATAAGGCCGTCATGAACCAGGAGTTGCACGACACGGGAGTGCCCGTTGTGCGCCATATACTCGTGGCGAAGACGTCAAGGAGATGTCGCGAGCGTTCGCTCGACGATCTGGACGCCGCGTTCCTGGCTCACCGGCGATTCGCCTTCCCCTTAGTCGTGAAGCCCATCCGGGGACGTGGCAGTGCCGGCGTCACAATGGTCGATGCCCTCGACACACTCCGCACAACCGTTGCGGCAACCATTGCGAGCGGGCATTATGGCTCGGCACTGATGATCGAACCGTGCTTGCCCGGAGATGAGGTCACGGTCACCGTGATGCCACCCGCCTGGTCACGATCCTCAGCACCGGATCGTCATTGTTGCCTGCCACCGGTCCGCCGTTTTAATCACCACCACGGAGTTGCGCCGTATAACGGGACCGTTGCGGTGGTGCATATCAGTGAGGTGCTTTCCGAGGCCGATCGGGCCGATCCAGCGGTGCTCGATCTCCTCGATGCATGTCACCGGGTGGCCGAGCATATCGACGCCCGGACACCGATCCGCATTGACTGTCGCCAAGATACGGACGGTGCATTCCGGGTCTTCGATGTGAATCTGAAGCTGAACATGACGGGGCCGGGTCGGCCCGGCAGGGAGGACCAGTTGAGACTGACAGGGACGGCGGCGGCGGTGGGAATGAGCTACATCAATCTTGTCATGACCATGCTCGCTGGCGCTTGGCATTGACGGCAATATCGCCAACTATCCCTGAGGTCCGAGATGGCCATACGGGGCGTCCGGTTCATAGGGAAGGCTAAGGAGACCCATCCGAGCAGTAGCCTGACAGGCCGCTTCGAGAGTCCGGTCGCGTCCGGTCCCGTCTCATCCCGGCGGCCTCAGCTCGTCTCGTTCGAAACACGTCGCTTTACACAAGTGTTTTTCATCGCAGGAATGGGAAGCCTCGATTCCGAGGAAGAGCCCGATACTGAAGTCATGCCCAGGAGACCAGATGCTATCTGATACGCACATCTCGCCGCACAGTCTGTCAATGCGCGTTACGGGTCCGGGAGAATCTCTTGTCCCAACTGATGTCGTCATCTCTCCGCCCGAACCAGGGTGGGTTCTCGTCAGGATCATGGCGACGGGTGTCTGCTATGCAGACATCGCAACGGCGTCCGGGAAATCCGCTTCGCCAGATCATCCGGTCACGCCCGGGCATGAGGTCGCGGGCGTTATCGAAACCCTCGGCGATGGCGTAACGGGGTGGCGTGTCGGAGACCGCGTCGCCGTTGGGTGGTTCGGGGGAAGCTGCGGGCACTGCCGCTGGTGCCGCTCGGGCAGGCCCGTTCACTGTCCCGACAGGAAGATCCCGGGCATCTCCTATCCCGGAGGCTGGTCCGAGCGGATCACGGTTCCGGCTGATGCGCTCGCCCGAATTGCGGATGGGATGGAGTTCTTCACCGCGGCACCGATGGGATGCGCCGGCGTCACAACATTCAATGCGGTTCGTCACGCTGGGACCCCGAATGGGGGACGCATCGCCATCTTTGGCATTGGTGGACTGGGACACCTCGCTATCCAATTCGCCTCACGGATGGGCTACGAAACGATTGCCATTGCACGGGGGGCGGAGCGTGAGCCACTCGCTCGCTCGCTCGGGGCACATCACTATGTCGATAGTGACGCCATGGACCCGGGTGAGGCGCTGCAGGCCCTCGGCGGTGCGGACCAAATCATCAGCACCGCCTCCACGACGAAACCCGTCCCTGGTCTGTGGAGTGGGCTGAATCCCTATGGCCGAATCACGCTCCTGGGTGTGGACGGGGGTGAAGTCCCTGTACCAGTTGCCCAGCTCGTCACGAAGGCACAGGCAATATGCGGCCATCGGACGGGGAGTCCGGTGGAAATCGAGGAGGCGATGAACTTCGCAGCCGTGAATGGCGTCACGCCGTGGGTTGAGCGCCTCCCGCTCGCGGATGTCAATGAGGCCGTTACGCGACTTCGTGAGGGGCATGCCCGATTCCGGATCGTTCTCGAGCCAGGGGTCACCGGTGACTGAGATCATATCTTCGAGCGACGTGGTGATCGTCGGCGCTGGCATCGCGGGGCTTAGTGCCGCACGAGCGCTCAGTCGTGCCGGGGTGCAGGTTACGGTACTCGAGGCCCGTGATCGTGTCGGCGGGCGAATGCGCAGTGTCAATCGCGGCAGTGGCGCGATTGACCTGGGAGCGACGTGGTTCTGGCCCAATGAATCACTTGTGCAGTCTCTGCTGCACGAGTGCGGACTCCAGGTATTTCCACAGGAAGCCGCAGGAGACACGCTCTATATTAAAAAAGAGGGGCGAATCTTTCGCCTGCCCAATGACCTCGTCTCGAGCCCGTCCTACCGCTTCGCGGGCGGTGCGCAAGCGCTCCCGACGGCGATGGCCTCAGATCTTCCACCCGGGGGTCTTCGGCTCAACAGCCCCGTGCATCGCATCGTGGTCGACGCGGATGCCGTTGCCGTCGAGTCAACAACCGGTACTGTCACTGCGCGAAAAGTGATCCTCGCGATCCCCCCTCCATTGGCTCTGGAAGCGATCGCCTTCATCCCTCAGTTGCCGAAAGCTCTCGACCACATCGCTGGGCAAACGGCGGTGTGGATGGGAGACATGGTCAAAGCCGTTGCGATCTATGAAAGACCGTTCTGGCGTGAACAGGGCTTGTCCGGGTTCGTATTCAGCGAGGCCGGCCCGTTCCGGGAACTCCATGATCACAGTACGGCCGGTGATCGCGTGCCCGCGATCTTTGGGTTCGCTTCCGCAACAGCGATGACGGGTTTTGACAGTTCCGCGATCCGGGAGGCAATGATCCAGCAGCTTGTCGGCCTCTTTGGTTACGAAGCAGCCCATCCGCTGGAGGTCATCTCCGCAAACTGGGCGGCCGAGCGCTATACCTCACCCCGGCAATGGCGCTCCGCCCCAACGACGGCAACATACGGGCACTCGGCCTTCCGGGAAGAGGGGCGAGACGCGCGGATCTTCTGGGCGTCCACTGAGACGGCCGACGCGTTTTCAGGCCATATCGAAGGTGCTATCCGGGCAGGTCTTCATGCCGCCGCTGCAGTACGTCAGGCCAACGATTGATGTCGCCGGTTTCCCCGGCATTCGTTCACGGTTTGCAGGTCCAGGCGACGCTCGATTTCTCCACGCTGATGGAACGATCTCTCATAAAAAGTTCATCACATGGCTTCGTTCTTTCAGGAAGACTCCGGCACCCGCGTGATTCAG
>JAUJLY010000322.1 GCA_030447145.1 Thermomicrobiales bacterium | reverse complement strand
TACCTTGCTGGACGTTACCTGGAACACCATGCGCCTGCTCTCGCTGGCCGCCGGTGCAGTGGTCGTCGATGTCGTCGGAGTCAGACCACTCTTCTGGGTTGGCGGGGCGCTGCTTGCGCTTGCCGGCATGCTTGGCGTCATGTTGCTCGGTGCCCATGACTTTCGGCGGGAGGCAGAAGTGGCCTCCGCCCCCTGACATCTGAGCCGGTTGGAATGGAGAGGCGGCCCTTTCAAGTCTGTTTCACTGCCCTACCCATACACCCCCAAAGCCCATTTGATCGGTGCGTCTACCTTCGCAGGGTGAGCGTTGGAGCCCTGCGAGGATACCTCCAATCCTGCCCGGCATCTCACTCATCCGGGTGAGCGGATTGCCCTCGTGCTGTTACGAGCCTCTGGTATCGATCCGTTCAAGGACCTCGGCCCAGCGCAACAGATGCGTGACTCCCAGATACTCGTCCTCGACGCGTTGTCGGGCTGCATCACCGAGTTGGGCTGCGCGTTCCGGGTCGGTCAGGACCTCCCGAAGTGCCTCTCCAAATGCATGGAGGTCGGTCGGATCGTCGATGAGAAGACCGTGGACACCGTTCTCGATCTGGTCCTGGATACCACCGATGTTGCTGCCAACGACCGGGCGCCCCTTCCACATCGCCTCGGTCACCGTGAGGCCAAACCCCTCGCGAAGGCTCTTCTGCACGATCACTGCTGCATGTCGTTGGAGTGCATTGACGATCGCGGCGTTCTCCTTGGCGTCAACCATGGGAAGGGAGACCAGATGGACACGCCCACGCGTGGCGTGAGGGAGCTGTCGCCATGCCTCCACTACCTTGTCGTACGTGGTCGCGCCCTCGGGGTCGTCCGACACTCCACTCACATTTGGACCCGCAAGCAGCAACTCGACCTCGTCCAGCTCGTCCCGATGCAGGAGATCGGCAAAACCCTGCATCACGCCGATCGGGTCCTTTAGCGGGTCCCACCGCGAGATCTGAACGACCAGCGGTGTCTCCCAGCCTGGGCTGGGACCGTGATGAACGATATCCGCCTGGCGATTGACTCGTTGTGGCGAGCCGTCGGTGTCGTTGAAGAGAGGCTCTCCGGGACCCTGTGGTCCCTCCACGAGCCCGGCGTGCACGAGGATGGCGCGAACCGTCGCCTCGTCCATCTCCTGGTTCTTCGGTGAGAAAGGGTCGATCGAGGGCGGGATGATCATGGTCTGGTCAGGCTGGCAGCAATCCGGAACATAGGCCTCCCGGGAGAAGACTGTCGCCGCGACGTTCTCCCCTAGGTAGGGGGCAAGGAACTCCCAGCCTCGGTCCGTGTGTTCGTTCGCGGCATCAGCGCCGATGTGAGATCGCCAGAGGACAATCGCGCCATGGCGCGTGAGCGCGGGTGCCAGACCTGCCGTCTGGGGATCGTGCAGCTGGACGATGTCGCCCGGCTTCACAACAGCCATCAGCTCGTCCAGATTGGCGGTCATCACCGCTTCATATGTCTCACGCTCGCTGTCGTCCAGCGGACCGCCATCGCCCGGCATGCCGTGGAGCAGATGATGCAGGCGTTTGGTGATGGAGAAGAATTCGGGTTTTCCCGAGATGACGAGCCAGCGGGTGTTGATACCCAGCCCTCGCACATAGCCAAGCAGCGGATGGAGCATCTCTGCCACACCACCGCCCTGGGCAGTCGAGTTGACATGCCACCACGTGCGGCCGGCCAGACGACGTGCGGCTGCAGCGGCCACCTCTTCGGCATGATGAATCTGCTCTTCATCGAGCAGGGAAGCAAAGCGACGGAGCGGCAGGGACATCAGGGAAACCTCGGTGAGGTGGGGCATCGTAGTCTTCCTCTCCTTCCATGGCGGTGTGGCGGACATCGGCCACGGTATGTTGCAGGAACAGCCTGTTCCCAAGCAGAGACTGCAGGAAATCTGACTGTGCTGGATCGCTCAGCCAATGGTAGCGGCCTCTAATCGATCGGCATTTCAGATCTCCCCAATCCGAATGGCTTTGTCGACTGGGACGGCATCATGTCCCATGATCGAGAGTTGACGATTCCGTTGCAGGGAACGTGCCGCTGAGCGGTGTGGGTACGGACATCCTGCACATATTTCCGGCAACGAGGGAGTTTGAAGATATTGACAACCATCTATATGCCGTGCAATACTACGGTCATGGAACGAGAGGCACGCTCCACGAGACCAGAAAATTGCTGCGAGATACCGCTGGAGCCGGATCGATTGGCAACGGGGGAGCGGGACCGAATGCTGTCGGTTTTCAAGGCGCTGGCAGACGGTACCCGGCTCGATATCTTTCGCCTTATCGCAGCCCAGGAGGCGCCGATCTGCGCCTGTGACGTCGTCGACCGGTTTGATGTGAGCCAGCCGACGATCGCGCATCACCTCAAAGTGTTGCGTACCGCGGGCCTGATCACTGTCTCCCGGCGTGGGGTCTGGGCATATTACGAGGTAGACCCCCGCGGCGCCGACTTGCTGCGCGTGATACCTGGCGCTATCTTGCCGGGCGCCACCTCGCTTGCGGCAGCGCGTTAACCGGCATTTCTTTTTGGCCTTTTGACATAGATGATTATCTATGTCAAAAGGAGCACCCATGGATCGTTCAGCATTCCCCGTCGTTGTCATTGGTGCCGGACCGGTCGGGCTTGCCGCCGCGGCACATCTGCTTGAGCGCGGCCTCGAGCCACTCGTGCTTGAGTGCGGCCCTGAGGTCGGGAGCAGCGTGCGCGAGTGGGGCCACGTTCGCTTTGTCTCTCCCTGGCGCTATTCGATCGATTGGGCTGCTGCTGATCTGCTGGACCAGGGCGGATGGGAGGAACCTGACCTCGACGATTTTCCCACCGGAAATGATCTGGTGACCCGATATCTCCAGCCATTGGCGGAGCTCTCCGATATGGGCTCCCGGATACGACTCAATACAGAGGTGGTCTCCGTCACCCGCGACGGCTTCGACAAGATGAAGACGCCGGGCCGGGAAGAGGCGCCCTTTCTGGTCACTGTACGGTCGTCCGACGGGTCGGAAGACGACATTCTGGCACAGGCGGTGATCGATGCGTCAGGCACCTGGACGCGACCGAACCCGCTCGGGGCCTCGGGACGACCGGCGAGGGGTGAGGACGCCATGCGGGACCATATTGCCTATGGCATCCCGGACGTTCTCGGCACCGCGCGGGAGCGGTATGCCGGCAAGCGTGTGCTTGTAGTCGGCAGCGGGCACTCCGCATTCAATGTGCTGCTCGATCTCGTTGATCTGGCCGATGAGGCTCCCGCCACGGAAATCACCTGGGCGATCCGCAAACCCGCCGACCGGCTGCAGAACCTTTTCGGCGGCGGCATCAACGACGCGCTGCCAGCCCATGGCGAGCTGGGCGCTCGCGTGCGGGGGCTTGTCGAGCAGGGAAGCTTGCGGCTCGTCACCGGCATGCGCATCACCCGGCTGGAAGCAACAGCCTCCGGGATCGTCGTCTCTGGCCAGGACACTGTCCTGTCGCCCGTCGACGAGATCATAGGCGCGACCGGCTTCCGGCCTGATCTCGACATGCTCTCGGAGTTGCGGTTGGCACTTGACCCGGCCGTCGACAGCCCGGCTGACCTGGCTCCACTCATCGACCCCAACGTCCACAGTTGCGGCTCGGTGCCGCCCCATGGCGCAATGGAGCTCAAGCATCCGGAAGCGGACTTCTATGTCGTCGGCATGAAGAGCTACGGTCGCGCCCCGACGTTCCTCATGCTGACCGGGTATGAGCAGGTCCGCTCGGTGGCGGCCGCACTGGCCGGCGATTGGGAGGCCGCCCGCGATGTCCAACTGGTGCTGCCGGAGACGGGCGTCTGCTCGACCAGTATCCTGCCGGAGCGAGGCGGTGCCTGCTGCAGCGCTGACGCCTCGTCTGCTGAAGCAGAGACGTCATCCTGCTGTGGCGCCAAGGACAAAGCGGCTCTCGTGACGGCAACAGGCTGCTGCGAATCCTCCGCACCGCAGGTCATCCAGC
>JAUJLY010000321.1 GCA_030447145.1 Thermomicrobiales bacterium | reverse complement strand
CATGGCGGGGCCGATGGATGCGAGGGCGACAACACGCCAGGGATCATGCTCGTGCAGATTTCGGTAACCGGGGATGAGGTAGAAGACATAGTGGACTGGATTGGGGTCGAGCGTCAGGATCAGTGCAACGCCCGTCAGTCCAGCAAAGAAAGGAACAGCGAAGCTGGTGCGCGCAAGGAGAAGCGCCAGGAGCATCAGGACGACGACCGCTCCGCCCAGACCTGCTGCCCGGTGGTGATATCCCGTCCCCATCCCCATAATCTGGGCAAAGAGGTAGCCGACATTCCACGGCGCGTTGAGGGAGCCGCCCCCTTCCAGATCAGCATAGGCCCCCCCCGCCAGATTGGTCTGAGCGTTCACCGCGAGTCGAGGCAGGATGCCGGCGGCGCCCAGCAGCACTCCACATCCCAGCACAGCTCCGCCAGTGGCAACCCCGGCCATGAGCCGGTGCCTCATCACGAGACTGGACTGCCATGGAACAAAAAGAGCCCGATACCCGGCATAAGCGCCGGTAACGAGCACCGCGTAGATCCACCCCTCGCCAACCCATCCGGCAAACATCTGGCTGACGCCGATACCACCCATGCACCACGGGACGAGCCGATCACGCCATCGAGACACACGGAGCGCGAGTTCGATCCCGAGCAACACCACAGGAACCCACACGGCGAACTGGGCAAACTGCAGTGACGTATACGTGTTCCACTCGAGAAAGGGTCCGAAGGCGAAGGCGACCGCAGCGACGAGGCCTGCGAGCGGACCCATCCCGAGAACCCGGGCAAGCGCATAGACACCCAGACCGGCTATCACAAGGTGGCTAACGATCATGACCTTGAATGCAGTGATGACGGGGAAAAGCGCAAAAGCGATCATCGCCGGCAGGTACATCCAGCCGGAGAGGGGATGACCGGCGAAAGGGGTGCCGCTGAGCATGTGCGGGTTCCATCCCGGCACATCGAATTCCCTGGTCCGGTCCCCAAGATAGTCATACCAGGGCAGGAACTGGGTATAGACGTCGAATCGGGATAGCCAGGTGTCGAAGACAGATCGGTTCCAGGCAACAAGCGCGACTAGCGTCAGAATGACGGCAATTGCCCATGCGTCGCCGAGGCCCATTGACGGTTTGGCGCATTCTCGTCGTCGACCAGAATTCATCAGGACCGGTGCATCATGCTGCATTGTTCGTCATGGTGTCCAAGTGTTATGACGGCTCAAGGCGCCGTTGCCTACGGTGGGCGACCATCCGCCCACATCTCTGCAAGTGCAAGGGCATAATCACTGCCACGACCGGCGGCAGGAACCAGATACACTGAGGACAGTGACGGAAGACCCTTCGAACGTGCATGTGGTGAAGGTGTCCTCCGACAGCGAACGCACAACAAAAACGGCCAAGGCTCAGGAGCCACGACCGTTTCTCTCCAGCGGAAGCGACGGGGAACTGTTCAGCACGTTCAGTACCAATACGGGCAATCGATCCGTGTTCCCCTTCCCGGCAGCAAGTACATCGGCGAACCGACGTCCCACGATAGCAGCCACAATGACGATACGTCCTTTCCCCGTAGGTTCCGTCAACGCCCGCGCAAACTGACGCCCTCCGACGAAGCTACAATCCGCATCCTCTCCATCACCTGCAGCCTCCGTGCTTTTGCCGTTCAATTCGGCGTTAGTCATGAAACAATTCGCAAGATCATCGCGACGCATCCTAGTCAAGAATAACAGTCGAGCTAAACGACCTTACGGGGCATTGTCTGAGAGCTATGCGAATGCGTAGGTGTGGTCACCCATCGAGCATTTTGGCATTGACTACTTTGGCGCGCTAGCTTTGACTCTTTCGCTTCAGGAGACGCTTCCCGCTGTCAATTACCACTGGTGAGATTGTTCCGTATGCAAAAGACCGTGCGCGGGCTGTGTACACCGACATTACTCTTGGTTCATCGCGGTTAGTCAGTGATTCCATCCGAACCATTTTATCCTACTACCGGGGCTTTCGTGCCTTGGACAGCTAGACACTTCATCCATTCACGGTCCCTGTGGGAACTCCATCAGCGGCTCGCCATGAGTTCGAGCATCGCAGAAGACGTCGCAGGGCCAAGATCCGCAGGTCGGCGAGCACGAGTCGAAGGAGCCTCAATCTGAATCAACTAAACGGGAACATGGCGCATGGGGAGACGTGAGAGCAAGAGCCGAGCAAGAAACAGGATATCCCTATGCCGGGACTCTCGTGTAATGGAGGCACCCCGGATGCGCCCAGACGATCCACTTCGTGATCGTCATGCTTCAGCCAGCTCAGCATCCAGAAAACCACGCCCCCGACCACACCCCTGACCGTCCACGCCATCACAGTCTCATCTACACGTTCGTCTGCATACCCAGACCAGCCAAACCTTTTATTAAGCGAGGAATCCATCTCACCTCTGCCCCTTGCGCTCCCGAGCCGGTTCCATGTTCGAATCTGCGATCAGGCCATGTGTTGACATTGTTGATCGTAATGCATACAGTTGCAGAACCGACAAAGGGACTGTGGGCCCTTCTCGACAACAGAAGAGAGGTTACGGATGACAGCTCTGTCAAGGGACTCGGCGAACTCTCGCATCCTTCTTACCGGCACCGACCGCCGCTCGGTCATTAAATCCATGCTCTTCGCCGGAGGTGCCGTACTCTTCGCAGGGTACGGGCATCCCAACCGGGCGGTGGCCCAGGACAATATCCGACTTGTGCAGTGGTACCACCAGTATGGCGAGGCTGGAACCGAGGAAGCCGTTCACCAGTACGCCGAGCAGTACACCCAAGAGAACCCGAACGTCGAGATCGAAGTGGTCTGGCAGCTCGGCGATTACGGTCAGGCCCTTAATGCAGCCCTGCTGACCGACGAGGCTCCCGATGTCTTCGAGCAGAACGTGCCAACGCTCGATCAGGTCCGGCAGGGCCAGATTGCGCCCCTCGATGACCTATACACAGAGGAGGTCCGTGCCGGTTTCAACGAGGTCAGCCTCAATGCTGCCACAATCGAGGGCAACATCTACTGGGTGAAGATGATCGACGATACCGGCACGATCTATTACCGCAAGAGTTTGCTTGAAGAGGCTGGCGTTGAGCCACCCGGATCCCTCGATGCCCTTATTCAGGCCGCCCAGACGCTCACCTCGGGGCGGCAGAAGGGGCTGTTCGTCGGTAACGACGGTGGGATCAGCGGGCTGCTCGGCCCGCTGCTATGGTCGGCAGGCGGTTCCTTTCTCAACCAGGAAAATACGGCGCCGGCATTTAACACCGAACGGGCCGCGGCCGCCTATACGAAGCTACGGGAGCTCAACCAGACTGACGCCCTGCTGATCGGCTCACCGACCGATTGGTGGGACCCCTCTGCCTTCACCCAGAACCTGAGCGCGATGCAATGGACCGGTCTCTGGGCCATGCCACAAATCTTGCGCGAGGTCGGTGCCGAGGATGTTGGGGTCCTGCCGTGGCCCAAGTCGGACGAAGAGGGAACTCCATCTACCTTCTGGGGTGGCTGGGGTGAGTGTGTCTTCGGCAAGAGCCAGAATCTCGACGCGGCCAAGGCCCTCGTCAAGTGGCTGTGGATCGACAACACCGAGATCCAACAGGACTGGAATCTTGGCTACGGTTTCCACGTGCCGCCACGCACTAATGCCGCTGAATCGGCAGAGCCGCTGCAGGATCCACCGGCTTTGGAGGTTGTCGAATTCCTCCATCAGTATGGCGTCGTCACGCCGCCGCTCTGGACCGGCGTGATGGGCACCGCGCTCCAGGACGCGGTTGCGGCCATCGTCCGTGACGGTGCAGAACCCAAGCAAGCTCTTGATGCAGCGGCCGTCCTTGTCCAACAGGAACTCGATCGACTGCTGAAGGGCTAGGATGAGATACGGGCGGGCGTCGATTTCGATGCCCATTCCCGTGCTCCAACGTAGACCGGTGTCGCCCTGTTGACGGGGTGACACCGGTTTCCAAATACTCGGCTGCCAATTCTGCCTGACCGGTTAGCTTGGCGGAGGTGTGTTCCGTGGTC
>JAUJLY010000320.1 GCA_030447145.1 Thermomicrobiales bacterium | reverse complement strand
CCGACATGCACGATGAGGCCGACGCCGAGGGTGCTGCCGAGCAGGAGTTCGTGGCCGAGTGGTGGAGGCTGTTCGGCGAGAAGCGCCTTGCAGCCAAGGAGGTCCTGGACATTGCCACTGAGTCCGGCATCAGCTTCCGGCAGAATGCCTTGAACCTCGCAGGGCGTGCCGCCGAGCTGGGGCAGGAGATCCTGCCGACAATGGCAGGGTTTGTCTACGACATTGATACCGATGATGGCCTGTACAGCCTGCAGATTCAGAAGAAGAAAGGTAAGCGAGGTGCCAGAGCCACCTGGGCCGTGGTTCCGTTTGACGCCAACGATCCGGAACGTGCAACGCCTGCAGCGCATGCGGCGGGTAGGGGGTCACCATACGGGAGAAAAACAGGAGAAGAATCTCCGGACTGAAAAGTTTCCTATAGGGGTTCCTACGAGGTGTTGCAGGTGCTGCAGGTGCTGCACGTTTTGACCCCAAAAGAGCCTGGCGAGACAGAGAAGGAGAACACACATGGGCAAGAAGAGCCGGAGGAAGAACGCGTATATGGTCCGACCACCTGTACAAAACAGGGCAATCATTGAGGCCGTGAAGGATCGTGACCGGCAGTTTTTCGAGGGCCATCCCGGTGAGACGCACTATGTCCGGCCCTATATCCCTGGAGAGTTTCCGGTTGCATTGGCCGCACGGGTAGGCGAGGCTCTGCCGGCTCAGGACGACTGGGTCCTGGTGACACAGGTTGCACCAGGTCTCCGCTCACGCCAACCGCTCGGCATGCCGAACCTGCAAACGTGGGACGGGGACCACATCATTATCGGCCTGACGAGTTCACAGGAAATTATTCGCGCATACATCTGGCGCGAGTAGGTTGGCATGCGCGCTAAAGAGAGCCGGCCAAGCACCGGCGAGGCCATCATGGCTGCCCTTACCGTCCCTCATGACCTGGACGCCGAAACGCCCCAGCACGCCAATGTGATCGACGGCTTGCACGCTGTCGTCGGCATAGCGACCATTGGCATAGGGTTCGACGATGAGATCTGATTGAGCGAGGCGGAGCAGGACGGCGCGCAGTTGACCCCAGCCCTTTGAGGGAGCAATATGGAGGCACCGTAGTGCAGCTAAGCACGCAAAGTATCGAGGAGCGTGCCATGTCCGAGATCCATGCCCCTGCCCAGGCAACGTCGCCTCTGCCGCCTTCCGTGTCACCCATGCGGATGGACCGTGTCTGGAATGCCGTCCCCGTCCCTCTGACCCCGCTCCTTGGACGGGACGAGGAGATCGGCTGCATTCGCGTATTGCTGGATGCGCAGGGGACGCGCTTACTCACGCTGACCGGCCCCGGTGGTATCGGCAAAACCCGCCTCGCAATTGAGGTGGCGGCCCAGGTAGCCCCAGACTTTGCGCACGGCGCTTGCTTCGTGGCGCTCGCCTCCGTTCGTGATCCCCAATTCGTCGTCGGAGCCGTAGCCCAGGCGCTTGGCCTCCAGGACAGCGGCGAAAGTCCCGTGCAGGATATCGTGGCAGCGGTGCTCCGCGACCGCCATCTGCTCCTTGTGCTCGATAACCTGGAGCATGTGGTGGGCAGTGTCGCTCCCTGGCTTGCGGCTTTGCTCGCGGAGTGTCCGCTGTTGCACGTCATGGTCACGAGTCGCATCGCCGTGCAGATCGATGGTGAGCAGCGTTTTGTCGTGCCGCCGTTACCGCTCCTAAAGGTCGAGGCGGGTGAGGCAGTGTCTGACAACGCCGCTGTCGCGCTCTTTACCCAGCGAGCCCGGGCAGCTAACCGGGACTTTGACCTCACCACGGGCCATGCCGGCGTGATGGCGGAGATCTGCCGGCAACTCGAGGGTCTTCCATTGGCGATTGAACTGGCAGCCTCGCGGATCTCCGTGCTCTCACCACCTGCGATCCTGGCTCGCCTGAGTGATCGTCTCTCGGTTCTAAAGGGTGATCGTCGGGACGCTCCAGAACGCCATCGAACGATGCGGGATGCGATTGCCTGGAGCTATGACCTGCTCCCTCCTGGTGAGCAGGCATTGTTTCGGCGCCTCGCGGTCTTTGTCGGTGGCTTCACAGTAGAGGCGGCCGAGGCCGTTGGCGGGCCAATGACCCTCGACCTGCTGACGGTGCTGGTCGATCACAGCCTTGTGCGGCGTCTCCCACTACCGGGTGAAGGGGCCCGGATGGGGATGCATGAAACCATCCGCGAGTTCGGACTTGAGCAGTTGATCGCTCATGGGGAGGAAGGGGCTGCGCGGGATGCGCACGCCGGGTACTTCCTGCAGATGGGTGCGGAAGCGGATCGGGGAGTGCGGAGCCATGCTCAGCTGGAGTGGTTCGCGCGCCTTGAGACGGACCAAGACAACCTGCGTGCTGCCATCGCCTGGCTGGCGCAGCAAGAGCGGATCGAAGAAGCTCTGAAGCTGGCGACGGACATCATGTGGTTTCACTGGATCCGGGGACACGATACGGAGAGCCGGGACCTCCTGGAGAGCCTGCTGGCACACCCCCAGGCGGCGAAGCGCACGGTTGGACGAGTCCGAGCGCTCGCCTATATCCACGGGACGGCCACACCGTTGGGAGATCCTTACAGGGCAAAGCTGGCAGCGATGGAAGCGGTTTCCATTGCACGGGAACATGACGACCCCTATACAACTGCTTTCACGTTGCTTGGTCTGGGTGGGGCGCATACGTTCGAGGGGGATCTCGACGCAGCAACTGCGGAGTTTGAGGAGAGCCTGGCCATCAGCCAGGAGCGGAACGATCTCTGGCTCATCGGCATTGCGAGCGCCCACCTTAGCCAAATTGCCACGAGACGAGGCGATACAGAGTTAGCAACAGTCTACGCCAAACACGCCCTCCAGGCAGGACGGGATGTGGGAGATCGACATCTCATGGCTGCTGGACATGGCCATCTCGCTGAGATGGCACTCCGGCAGGGTTCCCTGGAACGGGCAGAGCCGTCGATGATCGAGGCACTTCGCCTCATGCGCGCGCTTGGGGATAAGAGGAACCTCCCCTATTATCTCGTAAATCTTGCCCGGATCGCGCTTCATCACGGTGACGTTCTAACCGCAGTAACGCAGGTCGAGGAGAGCTTTGCGATTACTCAGCAGACCGGGAACCGGCAGGAACTCCCATTCTGCCTGTTGGCCCTGGCGCACGTGACACGACGGAACGGTGAGCATGCTCGGGCGACGCAGTTGTTGCGTGAGAGCATCTTACTCAGCCAGCAATGTGGACAAGTGTCCGGGATTGCGCAGGCCCTGCAAGAGCTCGCTGCCGTGGCGATTGAATCCGGCGACATGCGTTTTGCGGCACGGATGTTCGGCGCAAGTGATGGGCTGATGGCGAGTACGCACCATGCTGAAACGGAATTGTGGACGTTCGTCAATGAGGCGGACCTCATGGCCGTTGTCCGTTCCGCTCTTGGAGACGCGGAATTTTCGACAGCGTTCGGTGCGGGACAGGCCCTGACGCTCGACGACGCTGTCCGGGAGGCGATGGAGTTTACGCCCTCACAAGTATCTGCTGATGCCTCGGGCCTCCCGAGTCCGACCGATTCTCCCTTCGGTCTGACTCCCCGGGAATTGGAGGTGTTGCGCCTGATGGCCGATGGACTGACCAACCAGGAGATTGCCGACACGCTCTTCCTCAGCCTCCGGACCGTGACCAGCCATGTCACCGGCATCCTTACTAAGCTGGCCCTCACGTCACGGACCGCAGCCGTGTCCTATGCCATCCGCCATGGACTCATCTAGCCCAGCCACCTTTTGCTCGAAATACCTACATCCGACGACGCATCTCCATCACCAAATACGTAGTTCTTACGATGCGATTCGGACCACTGTGGAACACCATGGAACGTGTCACGGTGCCTAAAACCGGTTGCACCATCGTGTTGGTGCGACCCCGCGACCATGCAGGTGCCGTCAGGGGGCTCGTATCAGATGACTTCGGTCACCTGCCACACGAGCAAGGAGACGAATCATGGCACAATCGGAACTATCCCGCAGACGACTGTTGAAGCAGGGCGGGTCGG
>JAUJLY010000319.1 GCA_030447145.1 Thermomicrobiales bacterium | reverse complement strand
GAGTGATGTGGTGCTGCCAGGCCTCGACCGCGCTGCGCGGTGGGGCGAGGTGAAGGACACGCTTAAGCACAGTGGGCTTTCGCTTTCGGGCGGTCAGCAGCAGCGACTCTGTATCGCCCGGGCATTGGCGACGAACCCGGACGTCATTCTTCTCGATGAACCGGCATCGGCGCTCGATCCCATCTCCACGCTGAAGATCGAGGAGTTGCTGCGAGAGTTGGCGACGGATTATACGATCGTGATCGTGACCCATAACATGCAGCAGGCGGCGCGGGTGTCCGACCAGACCGTCTTCTTTTCGCTCAGCGAAGAGCGTCATGGCATCCTCGTGGAAGCAGGGCCGACACAGAAGATGTTCACCAACCCGGCGGATCCTCGAACCGAAGGCTATATCACCGGCCGATTCGGTTAGTTCCGATGAGCGTCGCTTACTCTCACAACAGGAATGACGAGAACGAGCAACAGGACACTTTGTTCCGGAGAAATCGATGACAACGCGCATCACGTACGAGAACCAGTTGCAGGAGCTCCGCGATCTCGTGGTCGCAATGGCGAGCATGGTGGACAAGGCCGTCGCCCGGTCGATGGAAGCGATGCGCGTCCAAAACGTCGCCCTTGCGAGGGAAGTTCGCAAGGGTGACAAGGCGATCAACCAGATGCAGCGACAGGGCGAGAATATGGCGATCACGCTCATCGCCACGCAAGGACCGATGGCGCGGGATCTCCGTATGATCGCTTCCACCATGTCAATCCTTTCCAACCTCGAACGGATGGGTGACTATGCAACTGGTATCGCCAAAATCGTCATTGAGACGTCGAACGAGGAACTGCTGAAGCCGCTTGTTGATCTACCGCGAATGAGCGAGATCGCTCGCGAGATGCTCGACGAGTCCATCACAGCGTACATCGAAGGGGATGTAGACCTTGCTCGCGCGGTCGCGATCCGGGATGACGCCGTCGACGATCTCTATGACCAGATTTTCCGCGAGCTATTGACCTACATGATGGAGAACGCTCGCGTCATTACGCGTGCCACCCACCTTCTGTGGGCGGCGCACAATGTGGAGCGGATAGGCGACCGGGTGACCAACATTTGTGAGCGCGTTGTCTATACCGTCACCGGCGAGTTCGAAGAGCTCGATGGTGGCCGAAAGAAACGTCAGCGCGCGTTGCTCGCCGGATCATCGGAGAGCGGCACGTCCGGATAGGCTGAGCGCCATTCCTCGAAAACGGCGTGCAACTCCCGCGCGACCTCGTCCAGCTCCAGCGGCGCATGAAGCAGGCGTTTAACCCCCAGCCTCTCGATGTCCTCGGGCGGCACGTCGGCTGGCTGTTCGGATATGAGGACTACGGGGGCAGTCGTGCGGGGCTCCGCTGAAGATGTTCGCGTTGAGACGCTTCGCAGCCGCCGCAGTAATTCCATGGCTCCAAAGCTCTGGAGTTCCCAATCGATGATGAGCAGGTCAAACTGGCGAAGGCGAAAAACCTCCAGTGCCTGAAGGCCGCTGGCGATCACTGTAGTCCAGAAGCCTCCCATGGGAAGGCCCTCGTTGAGAAACGAGGAGAGGGATTCCTCATCGGAAATGATCAGGACATGCGGTCGTTCGCTATGGCGCCGTGCTCGCAAACGTGGTCGGTCGGTCACGATATGGGAACCTTTTCGTTGAAAGATTGGGGATCAAGGTGCCTTCAAGTGCACCAGACGGGCAGGCTTCCTGTCGTGGGCGGCCGTTCGCCCATGATAGTGCAGTCGGAGCACCGTGAGGATCATCTCGCCCAACGGTACACCGATGACAACGCCCCGACCCTGGTGTTCGATCAGGAGTCGAGCAAGATAGGGGCGGCCGTATCCGCCCTTCCCGCCAGAACGCCCTTCCCGTATGGGGATCACCCCTGAGACCTTTCGGGTTCTCTTGGGCATTCTCGCTGTATGCGCACCTCAAACCGTCGAGTGTCTAGATAGTCGCTCTTCGCAATAGCAAATCCAGTTCGGAGCCCTTGTTTCAATGCCGGGAACTGCCGACCCGGATGATGGTAATGGGCAAGGCTGCATCGTGATCGCAACTGATACACGCACCTAAACCGCTCGTCTCGCTTCTCTCCTGGCCGCGTAATGGCATACCTTTGCCCACGCACGGTGAGTACGATGGTGACAAATGTGGTCAGAAGCAGAGGCTACCATCCCCGCATGAGACAGGTTCAAGGAAGTCGGATGGACACAAACTACAAGACCCGTTCGTGCCCACGATTTGAGGAATGTGATGACACTGTGAGGGCGTTGGTGGTGGAGTACGTCCAGCGGTTGGGGCTTCCTGCGGATTGTCTCTGGGTAACTACTGACCGTTCACTCTACAGTCGATGGCTCCGTAGGCGCATCCCGTCATCCTACGGTGGGGCGTACTGTTTCCTGAAGGGCCGTGGCGTCCATGCCGTGCTGATCAACCTCGAGCGAATCGACAGGTCGCGGCCCCGGGCTGTCGAAGTCGTGGTCGCCGAGGAGTTGATCCACATGCGCGATCATCTTGACCGCGATTATCGCCGTCATGCAAAACATGGGTATGATCGCGTGGCCCATCGGGTATCGGCGCTTACCGGTGCATCCCTGGAGGAGATCCGCTCCGCGCTAATTCCCGTTAAACGGCGGCCCTTCAAGTACGTTTACGCTTGTCCACATTGTCGGTTGCGCGTGGCACGCAAGCGGACGGGGAGGTGGTCATGTCCGCGATGCTCGCCGCGTTTTGATCCCCGCTTTGTGCTGCAGGTGGTAGAGCGAATGGACAAGGATATCGATCCGGAAAGTGTTCGAACCTGAAGTCGTACAATTGAGCCGTCGGAGTTGAGTCACCAGGATCCGGGTCATGGCCTGAATCCTGATTACAAAGGCGGTAACTGGTGCGGTTTTTGTCGTTAGTTTGGCGCGGAATCCGGGACGTATTCGATCAACTCATCTTCATGGCCGGTCTTTCACTTGCATGGTGGATCTGCGCCGTACCGGCCGTGTTTGGCTTCATGCTCTTCCTCTCTGCGCCAATTCTCCTGCCGCTGGCGTTGTTAACGACGTTTCTGATGCCACCCGCCACTGTTACGCTTTTCGCTATGGCGGATCCAAAGCGAATCGTGAACAGGCCTGATCGCGAGGAGATGATCGGAATCTTCCGATCCTCGGTGAAGAGAGGCTGGATGATTGGTCTGGCAACTGTTCCGTTGCTGCTCATCCTTGCCTGGAATATCGTTTATTTCCAGGGCACATCCTCGTTCCTGGCGGCGGTTGTGCCGCTGTGGGCTGTCCTGATCATCTTCGTCTTCATCCTGTCGGTCTACATGTTCTCGCTGGCAGGCACAATGGAATCGGAGGTCCGCAATGCTTTCCGGGGCGGCATGTTCGTATTGGTGTCCCGGCCGTTCACCGGCGCGCTCCTTGCTATTCTCGTCATCGTTGTGGCGGTGGTCTTCACCCTGATGGTGTTGCCGATGCTGCTGATCGGTCCGGCACTCCTCGCGGGAGTGGTGAACCGCTTTGTTCTGGATGTGCTGGAGGTAGAGGTTATCGACCCGAACTCTCCGACCGTTGAACGGGCGTATGAGCGGGAGAAGGGAATTAACCCGGAGACCGGAATATGGGAGCGGATCAAGCGAGGGGGCCGGAAGGAGCCGGCATGACGAGCGTCGCGATGGACCGGCCGCGTATATTCACGAACTGCACCTCCAGCGGAAGGGCTGAAGCAGAGCTGCCCAAGGCGGCGGGCGCTCATGCCGATGAGCGATCCCCAAAATGGTGAGGGCTCGGAACCGGAATGAAATCGATCCTCCTTCGGACGGCGCGGAGAAGACCAGCAAGTGGCCGCGAACAAGCCGGCGACAGGAGCGAATCGAGAGCGTTCTCCGGAGGCGGCAAACGTCGCTGACCGTCGTTCTCGAGGATGTCCACGATCCCCATAACGCAAGCGCGGTTCTGCGTTCATGCGATGCAGTGGGTGTGCTCGATGTGCATCTTGTCTACGTGCATAAGGAATTTCCCCGAAAATCGTGCGGTCGCAGCACATCCG
>JAUJLY010000030.1:8946-13770 GCA_030447145.1 Thermomicrobiales bacterium | reverse complement strand
TCCCGGAACTCGACGTTCTCCACGAGCATATAGAAGGTAAAGATGTCGCCTCCCTTTCCGCAGCCGAAGCAGTGGAAATTCTGGGAGTCGGGAAACACGATGAAGGAGGGCGTCTTTTCGTTATGGAAGGGGCAGAGGCCCTTGAAGCTCGAGCCGGTCTTTCTCAGCGACGGCACGTGACCCTGCACGAGATCGACGACATCGATCCGGTCTCGAACCTCGGTTACAGCATCGTTGGCCATTGGTGGTTCCTGTCTGGAGCGGTGGCGATGGTTGCGCGGACGTCGCGGTCACTGATCGTCGTGGGATGGATGACCGGTTCCCTTGGTCTCTCCCGACTAGGGTGCCCGCACAGAAGGAGCGTGTAGCCGCTCGTACAACTCCGAGGCGAAACGGTCGGTCATCGAGGCGACGAAGTCGGCCACCAGACGTTCAGTCGGCTCGGTGTCGATGGCCACAACATAGGGTTCGGGCATCCCGTCTGGATTGTCCAGGAAGTAACTATAGTGCGTACGTACGATATCCCCCGCATGAAGAGTTTCAGGACGTGTGTTGATTGGATCGTACACGCGTTCATAGAGAAAGTCACGCAGGATGTCTGCCGCTTCGCGGATGCCGCCGGACATCACTATCTCACCATCGGTCGATGTCACATCCGAGTGATTCACGATGTCGGCGACAAGGGTATTGATTCGCTGCGAGTGCCTGTTCCCGAGCACCCGCGTCACTTCTGCCGGGACCTCTTCGATTGACACGATGCCCGCCCGGATTGAGTCGTCGAGGTCGTGGTTCATGTAGGCAACGCCATCAGCGATCTTGAGGACATGCCCCTCGAGGGATGTTGGGACCGATGCGTGGCTCTGCATAATCGATGCTCTTGCCTTGGAATGCCGCAGGATGCCGTCCCGCACGGGGAGGGTCAGGTTCAAGCCACGGCCATCGTTCTCCAGGGTATCCACGATACGGAGGCTTTGCTCGTTGTGCCGGAACCCGGGAAAGACTTCGGCGAGGGCCCGTTCGCCCGCGTGGCCGAAGGGGGTATGGCCGAGGTCATGGCCCATCCCGATCGCCTCGATCAGATCTTCGTTGAGGCCGAGCGCCCGTCCAATCGTTCGGGCGATTTGCGTGACCTCGAGCGTATGTGTCAACCGGGTGCGGTAGTGATCCCCCTTTGGTCCAATGAAGACCTGGGTCTTGTGCATCAGCCGCCGGAAGCTCTTGGTGTGGATGATTCGGTCCCGGTCCCGCTGGAATTCCGTTCGCATCTCCGACGGAGGTTCGGGATGAACGCGGCTTGCACCGGCGCTCCGGCACGCGCGGGCCACCAGCAGCGCGTCCTCCTGGCGCTCAAGGCGTTCGCGGATCGACTCTCCTGAAGGACCGTTCATACCGATGCCTCCGTCAGGAAAGGATGTCCATATTCGCCAGCGAGGCAATCAGTCGCTTCTGACCGTGGCGCTTGAAGGCAACGGAAACCTCCATGTCGCCGTCCTTCCGCGAAGTAATCCCTGTGATCTGTCCTTCGCCGAACTTGGGATGGAAGACCTGGTTTCCTTCCTTGTAGTCGGGGAGTGCCTCGGGAACCTTCTTCGCCACGGGTTCTGGCATTGACCACGAGGATGTGACCCTGGAGGCCAACGACCCTGGGGATGACTTCCCATAGCTCCGGCCGGTACTGCTGGACCGGGCTGCAGTCTCGCGTGTCAGCGCTTGCACGGCTTCCGCGGGAATGCTCTGGACAAACCTGGAGACGACGCCATCCCTGTACTGGCCATAGGTCATTCGATTGGCTGCATAGGTGATGTACAGCAATTTCTGGGCGCGGGTAATGCCGACGTAGAAGAGGCGGCGCTCTTCCTCCATGGGAGCGGGATCGAAGGCTTCAGCTTCCACCGCGCGGTTGATCGGCAGCAGTCCTTCCTCCGCACCCGCGATGAAGACAACCGGGAACTCGAGACCCTTCGCCGAGTGCAACGTGATCAACGTGATGGTGCCCTGGGTGTCATCCGCCATTGTGTCAGCATCCGAAATGAGGGCGACTTGCTCGAGGTAAGTAGGCAGCGCCTCCTCCGGGTCGACGTTGTCGTATCGCTCAAGGTCGTTGCGAAGCTCCTGGACATTGGCCCAGCGCTGCAGTTCTTCCTCCGTGCCTCCGTCGAAGGACTTTCGGAACTCCGTGACATTGATGATCGAGTCGAAAAGCTCCGCCAGGCTGTGCGTCTTCTGGTGCTCCCCAAGAATGGCGAACGTGGTGCCGATTCGCTGTGCGGCGGTCTTGCCGGCCCCGGAGAACGAGGGTGCCGGGACGTCAGCCCTGGCGGCGACAGAGGGGACGAGAGCCAGAAAGGCGTCAAGCGTCGGCCGCCGGTGTTCGGCGGCCCAGTCGACCGCCACCTCAAGCGCCCGTGGACCAAAGCCCCTTCCGATGGGGAAGTTGTCAATCACGCGCTGGAGGCTGACGTTGTCAGACGGGTTGTACACAAGCCTCAGAACCGCAAGGATGTCGCGCACTTCCTTGCGCTCGTAGAAGCGAACTCCGCCTACGATCCGGTAGCGGAACTCGCTGGTGCGAAACGCTTCCTCGAGCGCGCGGCTCTGCGCCGTGGTCCGATACATGACAGCGACATCCTCGGGGTGGCAGACTCCCCGGGCCGTCATACGTCGTATCTCACTGACGATGAACTGCGCCTCGTGCTGCTGGTCGGAGAGCTCCCGGACCTGGATCTTCTCGCCTTCCTCATTGATGGTGCGGATTCTTCGGTCGATGCGCTGCTCGTTATCCCGGATCACCCGATCCGCGGCTTCCACAATGCGCTGCGTTGATCGGTAGTTGATTTCAAGGTGGATCTGCGTCGCGTCGGGGTAATCCTTCTCGAAGTCGAGGATGTTCCGGATGTCCGCCTGCCGCCAAGCGTAGATCGACTGGTCAGGGTCGCCGACCACAAAGAGGTTTCGGTGGAGATCGGCCAGCGCGGAGACAAGGACGTACTGGACCCGGTTAGTGTCCTGGTACTCGTCGACCATGATGTAGCGGAACCGTTGCTGGTAGCGTTCGAGGACGCCGGGGTCGTGGTCGAAAAGGCGGATCGGCACGCCGAGAAGGTCGTCGAAATCGACGGCGTTGGCGCCACGCAGGAGCTTTTCATATTCCTTGTAGACGCGGACAACGATCTCGTCGTCGTAGGTCTCCGCCTCGTTCGCCACCTCCTCGGGAGTCATGAGCACGCTCTTCGCGGCCGAGATCCGTGAGAGCATCCGGCGGGGCACAATCTGCTTGGGGTCAAGGCCAGCATTCCGGATCGCCGTCTTTGCGATGTCCATCTGGTCCCCGTCGTCGTAGATGACAAAATTCCGCCGCAGCTGCAAGTGCGCCTCGACGCTCAGCGGGTTCTGACGCAGCATCCTCACACCGAGTGAGTGAAAGGTTCCCATCACCAGACCGTCGGTTGCGTCCTCACCGATAAGCCGGTCGATACGGTCCCGCATCTCCCGCGCGGCCTTGTTCGTAAAGGTGACCGCTAGGATCTGATCCGGGCTGACTCCCTGCTCACGAATCAGGTACCCGATGCGGTGGGTGAGCACTCGCGTCTTGCCGGAACCTGGACCCGCCACGACCAGGACGGCGCCTTCGGTAGTCGTGACAGCTTGCTGCTGATCGGGATTGAGGCCGGCAAGGAGAGGAGATTGAAGGTCCGTCATAGCGTGAATGAGTTCCATTCAGGTGGTGGCAGGCCGAGGCCCGGAACGGCACATGAACGCGGTGAGAATGGATGGTGTCCGGAGATCGGATGATCCCCTCTATCGTTCCTGAGTGTAGCATCCGGATGTCGTGCCGCCGCACGATCAGGAGGTGCTGCATTTGACACAGGTAGGGGCGTTTGTTAGGATTTTCACGTCAAATGTCGACGTAGCTCAGTGGCAGAGCTAGGGACTCATAAGCCCTCGGTCGGTGGTTCGAATCCACCCGTCGGCACCAATTCCCCTCGATTGGACAGATGCATATGACGGATGAGCGGACCTTAAGCGCAGCGCGGCGGGAGTCCGGCCTCATTCAGCGGCTGCGCGCCTCACTGTTGCGCGGATTCCCCGACCCGGCATCGCCTCACGTCCTGGTTGCCTGCTCGGGCGGCCGGGACTCTATCGTGCTCGCTCATCTCTTTCAGCACCTCGTCCGGATGGACCTGATACGCGCCACCATCGCGCACATCGACCATGCCGTGCGCCCGGATTCCGCTGATGGCGCACGAACGGTGCAAACTTTTGCCTCCGCGATCGGCTTGCCGGCTCGCGTGGCCCGGTTGAGCGCTGATGCTGTGAATCGCCATCCTGGCATGGGGCTCGAGGAGGCCCTGCGCCGGGAGCGCTACCTTGCACTGGCCGGAATCAGTGGGGAGATCGGCGCCGATGCCGTGGCGCTCGCGCATCATCAAGGCGATCAGGCAGAGACTGTGCTGTTGCACCTCGTCCGAGGCGCGGGACTACATGGCGCAGCCGGCATGCGGGAATGGTCGCTCATCAACGTCCCGTGGTGGGAGCAAAGCTGCGGCGGCGTGTCGCTCAAACTTTGGCGCCCTTTGCTGACTGAATCGGGTGGTCCGATCGCGTTCTGGCACAGTGATCACAATCTTCCCCTTTACGAGGACAGTACCAACCAGGACCTCAGGATTCGACGGAACGCAATACGTCACATCGTCCTTCCCCAGCTCGAGGATATTGTTCCCGGCGCAACCGCCAACCTTGCCCGCTTCGCCGATCTCGCCGCCGAGGACAACGAGGTGCTCGAAGGCATGGCCGAGCAGCGCGCATCGGTTGAGCGCGACGGCA
>JAUJLY010000030.1:0-8846 GCA_030447145.1 Thermomicrobiales bacterium | reverse complement strand
GGCATGGCCGAGCAGCGCGCATCGGTTGAGCGCGACGGCAGTCTGCATCGCAGAGCTATCGTTGACTCCCCCCCAGCTATCCAGCGCCGGATCGTGCGACAGTGGATTTTGGGGCAGATGCTGGATATTGAATTGACGGCGAACCGAATCGATGCAGTCTGTCGCCTGGCAGAGGCAAACCGGAGCGGGTCGCGGGTGGAGGTCGGCGGCGGGTGGGCCGTACAGGTTAATCGCGGTGTACTATCGCTCGTCACTGCCTTGCAGGCACCATGCGCGGTCGGCGATGGGGCTTCATCAGATTGAGCGAGCGTCAAGAGGCATGACCACAGGGGCAAATTCTCATGGATACGTCAATATTTTCCGATGACCTTCAAGCAATCGGGGTCCCTGACCACAAGAAGGCGCGGGGAGTCGCTCGCGTGCTTATTTCGGAGTCCGAGATTCGGGACGCGATACATACCATGGCGCGGGAACTTGATGAAGAGTATGCCGACGACGTCCCGCTTGTCATCTGCGTGTTGCGGGGGGCGATCGCCTTCATGTCGGATCTGGTGAAACAGATGTCGGTGCCACTGGAAATGGACTTTATGGCAATCTCCAGCTACGGCTCATCGACGAGGTCCTCGGGTGTCGTCCGGATCCTGAAGGACCTGGACGAGGAAGTGGAGGGACGGCGCTTGCTCATTGTCGAGGACATCGTGGATAGCGGCCTGACCCTCCAGTATCTGCTGGACTACCTGGAGCGCCGAAACCCGAGGGATGTCCGGGTCGTGGCGCTGGTCAAGAAAGACAAGCCTGACGCCATCCCCGTCCAGGTCGATCGCGTCGGCTTCACAGTGCCCGACGAGTTTGTGGTGGGATACGGCCTGGACTACGGGGGCGAGTACCGGAACCTGCCGTTCATCGGCGTTCTTGACCCATCGGTCTATAACGGCGAGGGCGCGCAACACCCTCAGCTGGAGGATCCGTCCCAGACGTGAACGAGCATAGCAAAAAGCCTTCGCATGATCGCGAAGGCTTTTGTCTGTCTACCTGGGGTGGAGACGGGGGGACTCGAACCCCCGACCTCTACAGTGCGATTGTAGCGCTCTCCCAACTGAGCTACGTCCCCAGAGCGAATGCGAGTATACGCGACCGGGAATGAAGCGGTCAATGTGGCGAAAACTGGCCACGCGAGCGGTCCTATCCGTTCGACGTTGCCAATCCCAGGGATTCGGCACGGAGGAAAGGAACATAAGTGCCTGAAAGGAATCTGGTGAACCTCCGGGTGATGACGTACAACATCCGGCATGGGCTGGGTGACCACCCGGAGGACCCGAAGCTCTTCGGCGACTATGACCTGGAGCGGGTAGGGGAGGTCATCCGCCAAGCTGGTCCCCATATCGTGGCGCTTCAGGAGGTAGATCGCCTGCAGGAGCGATCGCTCGGGGTGGACCAGCCCCAGGCCCTCGGCGCACTGCTGGAGATGGAGCATTGCTTCGGGGCAAACGTCCTGTTCCATCCGGGCGAATATGGCGTAGCTACCCTGAGCAAGTTTCCTATTACTTCTTGCGAGAATATCCCTCTGCCCGCAGGGGAAGGGCGGGAAAACCGAGGAGTGCTCAAGGCGTCAATACACGTTCCAGGTCATGGAAATATTACTGTCCTGAACACGCACTTACAGGTGGGTCAACCGGGCTCCGAGGGGGCCGCCGTCAGGGAGAGACGCGAGCAGGCATCCGTCATTGGCGATCTGGTCAGCAATGAAAACAGGCCGGTGATCCTGATGGGCGACTTCAACGCGGAGCCAGGCGACCCGGAGATGGAGCCGCTCGCATCCCTGAGCGATGCCTGGCGGGTCGCAGGAGAGGGCGGGACCGGCTGTACCATCCCTTTCCATCCCACGCTCCGGCCCTCCTTGCGTATCGACGCGATCTACGTGAGCGAGGTGTTCCGGGTGATCTCGTCACGGGTCGTTCTCAAGCACCCGGCGCGATTCGCCTCCGACCACCTGCCTGTGGTCGCGGACCTCGGGATTCCGGGGTGAAAACACTGAACCGAGGTGCCTCGCTGGTGCTATAATGTGACAGCGGCAGCGCTGGCGGGTGTAACTCAGTTGGCAGAGTGTTTGCTTCCCAAGCAAAATGTCGCCGGTTCGAATCCGGTCACCCGCTCCATAAAAGCTTATGGGAGCAAGGAAATTGGCCACTCTCGAAGGGTGGCCACTGGCGTATCCGGGGATTTGCTTCCATTTTGCTTCCCTGTGAAAGATGGGAGGCGGTGGGAATGCAATTCTCGGAGCTATGAGTCACCCCTAAATGCCGCTCCCCACGTCTATCGGAGAGAAATGGAGTTGGGAGGACGTGCACTCGAGCGACTTGGCCAGCTTCCGCAGGGTACGGGTATTTACCTTTCGATCGGTTCGTTCAAGCAGATGGACGTTGACTTAGGATACTGCCGTCGCCGTGGCCAAATCCCGTAAGAGAGGCCGCTAAGATCGGACGGTGAGTTAGGGAGCGTCTGGAAAGTCGCTGGGTGACGATGGTTGCCTAGTAGCCACTAGAGTAGATGCACGCGGCCCAAGCACCTCCCATCATCTGCACGAGTCGTGGCACACTAGTAAATCCATCCAATGTGACCAGAAGTTTCAACAAGTCGGTTGAGCTGACAAGTCTGCGGCGCATTCGTGTTCATGATCTCCGGCATGCGTCGGCCACACTGTTGTTGCTGGCGGGCACGTCACCGAAAATTGTCTCAGAGCGACTAGGTCACGCGAGCATAGGAATTACGCTCGATCTCTATAGTCATGTTTTACCTGATATGCAAGATGAAGCGGCTTTAGCAATGAGTCGGATGATAGCGGGAGTCAGCAAGTAGACCACTAAGTAATTGATGGGCGGAGGGGGCTTGCCCAATCGGAGGCTGTTGGTCTACAGATTCACATGGCGTCGGAAGAAAACGGGCATTCAAGGAGACGTGGTTACCTCGACGCATGGACGTTGTGCCGGTCCTGGTCAGCCACTTACCGGAACTTTCTAGAGTCGATTCGCTCGCGTCGCACCGTGTCGATCATCTCGTCGATGTCTGCACGAAGTTCTGCAGGATCAACTTCGAAAACTGCCGCGACGCGCGACAGGAATTCCGACCAAGACTCATTCAGCATATCAGGCGGGCAAGGATTCGGTGTCTCGGCATGGACGTCGGCGAGAAACTCCTCCACCGTCTTGCCCTCAGCGGCAGCATCAATTTCGAGTCCCCTGCGGACCAACTCGGGGTCCGAATACGAGGCCCTGTTGCTCGAGAAGCATTTTTCAAGGAGACGGAGACGACGCTGAGTGCTACTCATGCCGGTCCCCGATCGGTAGTCCATACCTTATCGGTCTTGACGCCAGCCCGTTCCTCCAGGACAGCGAGGCGGTCCTCCAACATCGAGGCGTCGCGGACTGCGATCAAAGCGCGCGTTAAGGTGGCTATGGCCGTTCCTACACCCGGTTCCAACTCACCGGTTTCCATGCGCCTGAGCGCCCTGGAGAGCAAGCCGCTGACCTCGGCCATAGTCAGACCTTCACCGGCTAGACTGGTGAGGGCACGGTTTCGGTTAGATTTATTTTGTCCACCCCGTACACTCCACTCATGCCGCCGCTCCTGGAGCTCCGGATCATGCCAGAGGCACTAGGATCGTTCATGCAGAGGTGTCGCGGAGCAGGATTCACCGCCCTTGTTGATTCCCTGGCATCGTGCTGCCATTTCATAGTTTTCGCCTGTAGTGCCCAGGGCCGACAAATACCGGATCCGAGACGGGGGTAAATTCGACGTTTACTGGGTCGGGCATGGGATTGTAGATGACGCCGGGCAGCTGGTGCTGCACGAGAAATCGTTAGCCTCCAGCGGCCTCGCTGAGGACCCCCTGGACCACTCGAAGGATCGCAAGTTCAAAGACAGACATGCGTACGTCCACGGCGAATTACTGTACGTTTCTAGCATATCATTTGATTCAGATTTGAGACCGGAGCCAAGAAACGGTTGATACGAGGACCGTGTTGTCCCGGACGCTCGTGTTGAATGAAATGAATAAAATTGAGAACATGGTCCAGTTTTTGATCATGCTGGGAACTAGGCGCATACAAACGCGCGAGCCGATGCCGCTCCAGGATTCAGCGTGGGTCGAGCTAGAATCCTTACGTCGCACGTTGACTAGAGCGTGTCATGAATGTTTGTGACAGTCCGGGGAGAACGCGGTGGAGGTTATTGATGGCTTCGGTGTACCGACCAGCGCCGCTCAACCGACGAAGCTTTCTGGCGAGGGCTGAGGACGAGTGCTGGGGGCGTCACTGGGTCCACTCGCCTTCGAACTGGAGGCTTATGTGGCGTGCTCTGCCCCAAATCACCAGCACCTCAATCTTTGGCACCCTTCACGAGGTCAGCAGATCGATTGTCAGGCTCATATCAGCGCTGCCATCAACTTGGATGGTGACGCGGCAGTGGCGCAGCAGAGGGTGCTCCTGCAGCTTCATCAGATAAGGTGAGCAGTCTCTATTGCATCCGAACACTTCTTTCTGTGACCAGTTCTCGAAGGCCGGGGAAGTCTAGGGAATGCGATCGACGCTCTCAAACAGTTGACGGGATATATCGCGCGCGCCCTTTCCATGCCCGCCTTGTGTGTCACTCGATCGGTAGCCGAATTCAGCGTCGTGCGCGGCCAGCGGCGCATAGGTTGCTGCATGCGTACCCCCTTTCCATGCCCGCCTTGTGTGGTGTGTCCGGGAGATATTCCGACACCGCATAGTGAGTTCGCGACCTGATGGCCTGGAGGTACCGGCTGCATGTGCACGGCTCATAGCAGCTCTTGGAGCGTTGGATACCGTGACCGACTGGGACAGTTGACCTCAGGGTTTACGGGGTGCATTATGAGAAAGGATCAACGCAATCCGCTGACACAAGGAGCGGACGATGTCCGACACCCCTCCTCCCGCAACCTCCCTGGCTCTCCAGGCACCCGCTGTGCCCCTGACCTCCTTCGTCGGCCGGGAGCCGGAGATCGCCCTCGTGACAGCCCTCCTCGTCCGCCCGGACGTCCGCCTGCTCACCCTGACCGGTCCCGGTGGCATCGGCAAGACCCGGCTCGCCATCCAGATCGCGGCCGATCTGACTCATGTGTTTCCCGATGGGGTTGTCTTCGCTCCCCTCGCGCCTCTTAGGGACCCAGATCTGGTCCCGGCGACCGTGGCGCATATCCTGGGAGTGCCCGATGCACCGGGACAGCCTCTGCCGACGCGCCTGCAGATCTTCCTCCACGATCGCCACCTGCTGCTGGTGCTCGACAATGCCGAGCATCTCCTTGACGCTACTGCCTCCCTCATGGCCGAGTTGCTTGTCCAGTGCCCACGCCTCACGGTGTTGGGGACGAGCAGGACCCGGCTCGGGATCTCGAGTGAGCAGGTGGTGCCACTTGATGCGCTCAGCCCGGAGGCAGCACGTAAGCTGTTTGAAGTGCGAGCACAGGCAGTCATGCCGGCATTTGCAGTCACAGACGAGTTATCGTCGACGATAGATGCCATCTGTGCAGGCGTGGACCGCTTGCCACTGGCCATCGAGTTGGCGGCGTCGAGAACCCCCGTGCTCCCGCCCAGGGCCCTGCTCGCCCGGCTCGATCATCGCCTTGATCTGCTAACCGGTGGACCGCGCGATGCCCCACCCCGGCAGCGGGCCATGCGGGACGCCATCGCCTGGAGTCACGACCTCTTGACGGACCAGGAACAGCGGCTCTTTCGCCGGCTGGGTGTCTTTGTCGGCGGCTTTACGTCGGAGGCGGCAGAGGCTGTCTCGGGTGAAGGCAACGATGTGCTCTCCGGTGTCAGTGCCCTGGTGGAGACGAGCCTGGTGGCACCGATGCAAGGCGTGGGGGATGAACCGCGCTTCGCGATACTGGAGACGATCCGCGATTTCGCCGTGGAGCGGTTGGCAGCCAGTGGCGAGACCGCCGAGATACGGCGGCGCCACGCAGCCTATTACCTAGCACTTGCCGAGGCGGCCGACTCCGAGCTGACCAACCCACTGCAGACGATGTGGCTGGACCGGCTCGAATCCGAACGGGGCAACGTGCGCGCCGCGTTGAGCTGGGCGCTGAAGGAGGACGCCACGACGGGACTGCGGCTGGCCGGAGCGCTGGGACGGTTCTGGGGAATGCGCGGCTCCGTGGCCGAAGGACGTGCCCACCTCGATGCCCTGCTGGCGCTACCCACGCCGGCCCCGTTAGCGCCGCGAGCAAGGGCGCTGAACGCGGCGGGTTTACTCGCTCGGATGCAGGGTGACAGCGCGCGGGCCGAGGCGCTGGTCGACGAGGCCGTCGATCTGTGGCGTTTGTTGGACGATCGCCGCGGCCTTGTCCCGGCGCTTTACGCCCGAGCATGGCACGCCAAGGAGCGTAACGACTTCGGACTGGCGCTCAGCCGATTCGAGGAGTGTCTGACCGTGGCCCGCGGGGGGGGAGACCAGTTCCACGTCGCGGCCTGTCTGGTGAGCATGGCCGAGATCGCCAATGACCAGGGCAATGCCGACCGTGCCGACGCCCTGCAGCGGGACGGCGTGGCGCTCTTCCAGGATCTGGGGGACATTGCCAACGTCGGTTGGTCAACCTATAGTCTGGGCGCGATGATACTCCATCGAGGCCAGCTGGCAGCAGCCCTTCCGCTTCTAGAAACGGCCCTCACTCAGTTTCACAAGGTCAACGAGCCGCGCGGGGTGGCGTGGTCGCTGACCGCGCTTGCAGAAGCAACTTGGCTCCCGGCAGAGCAGCAGCTAGCGACGACCCTCCTCGTAGACGATGTTATTCGCGCCATGGGCTCGCGTGCAGCAGGTCTCTACGCCGAAGCATTAAGGCTCGCGGTGGTGTTCGAGGACAAGCGGATCATCGTCACCTGTCTGGAGGGGCTTGCCACGGTGGCCCTCAGGTGGAGTAAGGCCGGCGATGCGGTTCGCCTCCTTGGTGCCGCCGCCGCGCTGCGCGAGGCAGTCCCATACCCCATGCGACTTCATGCTCGCGGCGTCACCGAGCGGACCATTGCCGGCGCCCGCCGCGCCCTCAACGAGCCCGCGTTCACGACCGCCTGGATGGAAGGCTGCGCGTTGCTCCCAAGCCAAGCTGTGGCGCTAGCGGAGGAAACCGCGGCAGCGATCACCACCCGACCCACGGCCGTCCAGGTGACCGCCGATACCAGTGGCCCCGCCGCACTGGATGCTGGGGGACTGGCCGGGCGGCTGACGCCGCGGGAGCGGGAAGTCCTCCGCCTGCTCAGCGCGGGCCACAGCGACAAGGAGATCGCCGGCACGCTCCGCATCAGCCGCCACACGGCAAGCCACCACGTCGCCAGCATTCTGGGCAAGCTCGGGCTCGAGTCCCGCGCCGCCGCCGCCGCCCACGCCGTCCGCCACGGCCTCGCCTGAGGCGCCCCCAAGCCGGCACGGCCGGCGATATAGCGAATCTTCGCCATGCCATCTGTCGCCCGGCATAGCGCATCCTCCCGATGCGCCCGGCCTGCTCTGGCCGCATGATGGTGCTGTAGCCGCACATCCAAATACGGCTCACCGGCGCCTAATGGCGGAACTAGAGTTCTCAGAAGGTATGTATTTTGATGGATCCTAAGCGCTCCGGCACGCAGATGAAGCCGGTTATTTCTCGTCGGCGTGCGTTCCAGGGACTGGGCGGCGGGCTTGCCGCCACTCTTCTGGGGAACAGCAGCATACCGAGCCTGGCAGCGCCTCAGCAGAGTGAGACGCACGAGGTGCTTTTCGGTCAGAGTGAGCCCCAGGCACGCGAGTTTGTGCTTACCGCCGAGGAGCTCGACTGGGAGATCATGCCGGGCGTCAACGTGCGGGCATGGGGCTACAACGGTCAAACTCCCGGCCCGGAACTGCGTGTCCGCGAGGGTGACCTCGTCCGGATCACGCTGCGCAACAACCTCCCGGTGCCGACGACGATCCACTGGCATGGGGTGCACCTTCCACCATCGATGGACGGCCCGGCGGGATTGAACCAGGCGGCCGTGCTCCCCGACGAGGAGTTCCTCTACGAGTTCATTGCCACCCCGGGCGGCACCCGCTGGTACCACTCCCACGCCGACCCGGCATTACAGGTTCCTATGGGGTTGTACGGTCCCCTCATCATCGAGCCCAGGGTCGCTTCGCGTCCCTATACGTATGACCGGGAGTACACCATGGTGCTCGGCGAGTGGGACATGGAGCTGACCCCGGAGGTCGCGGCGGGCAGGGCGGAACGTGGCCCGCGGGACAAGCTGCTGCGTGGTGGCGAGCTGGGCACCGACATGTTCCTGATCAACGGCCGGGCCCATGGCGCAATTCCACCGGTCATCCTCAAAGAAGGGGAGCGGGTGCTGCTGCGAATGGTCAATGCTGGTCATCTTGCTCACCCGATCCACATGCACGGGCACTCGTTCAAGATCGTCGCCACCGATGGCAACCCGGTGCCTGCCGGAATGGAGTGGACGAAGGATACGGTCTTGATTGGTCCGTCGGAACGATATGACCTTGAGTTTACGGGCAACAACCCCGGCGTCTGGATGTTCCACTGCCACATCGAGCATCACATGGCCAACGGCATGATGACGGTCATCCAGTACGAGGGGCACAAGCCGACCGGGCCTGCCAGTGAGATCTTCGACGAGACCGTCGAGGACGCTGCTCCCTCGGGCCACGATGAACATGATTCGACCCATGAGCTGGCTGAGACAACGGTGGTCCCTACGGAAAGCAGTTCTTCGCAGGCCGGGATTCCCGAGGGGAGCGCCATTGTCTCGATGCTCGACGATCGTTTTGAGCCTGCCGCGCTCGAAATCCCGACTGGCACGGTC
>JAUJLY010000318.1 GCA_030447145.1 Thermomicrobiales bacterium | reverse complement strand
CTGCTCGAATTCCGCACGCGTCCAATCGGGTTCCCTGGCGACGATGTCTTCGACATGCAGCTGCATAAGCTCATCGTAGGTATAACCAAGCAGCGTTGTCGCGGCTGCATTCGCATCCACATACCGCCGGTTGGCATCGACAACGAGTATCGCGTCGGCCACCCCCTCGAAGAGTCCCCGGTAGCGCCTTTCGGCAATCTCCGCCCAGTTCCTGGCGGTTCTCTCCCGCTCCAACAGCACCTCCTGCGCCTTCTCCGCCCGGTCCCGATCAATTCCCATTGAGATGGCGTGCGCGATAGAACCAAGCAGGGTCAAGGTGGACTCACCGAGCGGTTGGCGAGCAAAGAGCGCCATTACGCCCAGCACATGATCCCCGATGTGCAGCGGATAGCCGGCAAACCCCACCATCCCCTCGCGCCTTGCCCATTCCGGGTCTTGAATCTCGGGGTCGTCAACGACGGTGTTGGAAAGGTGGGGCCGACGTTCAGCCGCGATTCGTCCGATCTTCCAGGCACCGACGGGGACCCGACCGTGTGCACCGTCGAGATGCGTATAGAGACCGGAGCTGGCACGGAGCACCAACATCGAGGGATCGTTCTCGTCGATGGCCCAGATCCGGGCAAAGGCTGCGTCGAGATACCTGACGATCGCCCGGGTGCACAAATCCAGTTGCTCGGAGAGGGGCCGACGATCGGTAAGGGCGACACCAATCTTCGCGCTCAACTCATCCTGCCGGGAGCGTTCCCGCCTCCCGCTGATATCGCGGGCAATGCCGTGAATGACCATCACGTGGCCCTCTGCCACTACCAGCCGATTGTTGATCTCAAGTGTGATACGGTGCCCATCCTTGCGCAGCACGTCGATCTCGTAGGTGCTACGCTCCTCGCCAGCCAACTTGCGGTCAAGCATGCCGAACGATCGTTCGACCTGTTCGGGCACGATGATGGATCTGATCGAGCGGCCCACGAACTCTCTTGGAGGATATCCAAGAATGTGCTCGACGGCCTGATTCACGGCCAGGACGACTCCCTCAAGCGTGATGGTATAGACAATATCGTCGGCGTAATCGACGACATCGCGATAGCGGGCTTCACTTGCCCGCAATTCCTGCTCGGCATGACGACGATCGTCAATATCAATTGCCGTCCCAGTCCACTGCTCCTCGGCTCCCTCGGAACCGGCAATTGGGCTAACCCGGGCGAGATGCCAACGGTACACGCCGTCGGCGCGACGAAACCGGTACTCGATCTCGTAGGGCTCCCGGGTCTCGGCTGCCACCCGCCACCGCTGCATGATGCTATTGACATCGTCGGGATGAACGGCGGTGGCCCAGCCATCGTTAAGTGAGGCTTCCTCGGTAAGGCCCGTGTAGGCACGCCAGTAAGGGTTGGCGTACGCGACACTCCCATCGGCCCGGACGGTCCAGATTGGCTGCGGGATTGCATCGGTCAACGTTCGGTTCATTCCGCTCTCCCGAATCCCTGCTGACCGCTCACCTGCACTGGCGCTGATGATGATATTGGTTCTGACACATCCTCCAGCAATCATAATCGGAATCCCGACATGGTACCCGGCCCCAGCCGTCCATGCCTGCCGAGCCTGGAGAGGTTCGGAGAAGAGAACGATCGAAGTGGCCTGCCCTTGGCAAGCCCCTTCGATCTTGGCTTGAGTCCTGGAGTGGGACCGGTCACGTTGTCACCGACTGCGCCCGGTTGCGTATCAGGCGGCGATTACGACATCGACCCCGTCGATGGTGAACACGAGCAATCGATCGGGATGAGAGCGGTAGGCACCATCCTCCTCTTCCTCGTCGAGGACTTCGTCTTCCCCGTCTTCAACGGGATCGACCTCAGGGACCGCGGCGTCATCAACAACAGCTTCGTCGTCGTTGGCGCCAGCGACAAACCACCAGATAAGTGCTCCGATGATCGCGAGCGCGATCCACGCCCCGGGCCCGGCCGATCGTCTTCTCGCAGGCGGGGTGTTGGGGTCATAGGCCATGGTGACTGCTCCTTCTTGAGTGGCGCATATGGCGCGCCCATGCGAGCCTTTGACGTGCGAGTCGTCCGAGTGTTCCTCCGCTGTAGTCCACGGTGCGGGTGCCGCGGCGTCATGATCGTCAGAAGCAATGCTCGCCACCCCTCACCCGGTTGGTGCTGGAGATAGTTACACGCTCAACTCGTCTTCCGTCAGTTCCCCGTCATTGTTCGCGTCCTCGCCCAGGACCTCGTTCTCGTCCAGGACGCCATCGCCGTTTTCATCCATGCCGATCTCTACGATGCCGTCACCGTCGAGATCTTCGGAGAGGCACCCCTCATCCTTCTGATTGAAGAAACCGCCCTCGCCTGTGTTCTCCTGTCTCACAAACGGTCGCTTGTGAGACATAGGCGCTGACACTGTCGAGTAGCGTTATTCCGCCTCGGTCGACGTCTCAGATGTCGTCTCGATATCTACATCACATTTCCTAATCCGTGCGCAGCTTCAGAGACGAGGCGAACATTGCTCAGTCCGCTTGGCGCAGAAGTTAGGATAACGGCCGAGATCAGGAGGTGGTCTTCGTTCACCTGCACTGGTGAGCGTCACCGTGGCGAATCTTTGGCGCACGCTACGTGATCCTGATAGGGGAATTGTCGGCTGACCCCAAGGAACAAGGGGTTCCGGGCACCGATATCGCGCTCCTCGATCGGCAGAACACCGTCCTGCCAACAATCGCCGTCATCGATAACTGGCACTGGTGGGGCTTCCTGATGGTCCTATTCCTGACAGGGATGCAGAACGTCTCGTGCGACCTTTACGAAGCGGCCCGGCTCGAAGGAGCCAACCGCTAGGAGGAGTTCCGGGATATCACCATTCCAAGCATCCGGCCGGTGCCCCTTTTTGGCCCCCGCCGCCTGCTGGTGCGCGCGCACGTTGGTGCCATCAATCATCCCCAGGGAGTCATCCAGCGTCCCGTCAAAGCGGCGTCGGTCGGCAGCGTGGTCAGCACCTGCTCCCAGATGCCAGCTTCTCGCCACCGACGAAAGCGGCTGTCGATGATCTGCCATGGTCGGTAGCGGTCAGGCAGGTCGCGCCAGGGTGCAGGACCTGGAGGATGCCGTTGAGCACCGTCCGATGCTCCCTGGCGGGTTGGCCGGTGGAGTGGCACAGGGGGGCGAGCCGCGCCCATTCGTCGTCCGCCAGTTCATGTCATCGTACGGGATGCATGCCTCTAGGCTCCCATCCCCTTTGCAAACAGGCCCTAGTTCGCGTATCGCGTCTTCCATACCGGAATGCTGCATCGTCGATGCGCTGCTGTAGGAACCGGAACACGGCCTTCAAATAGCAGCTGACAACCACTTGACAGCGCCATATGAGGCTTCATACTGTTTATACGAATAAACAGTATGAAGATCTTGCCCCTCATCCCAGATATACCGGCAAACGCCGGGACACCAAGACGCATTTACCGTCCAGATTGTCATCCGATACTGGAAAATCTGTGTGGATATCAACGACGAACTCAAATCCCGCAAGCGTCCCACGCAAGCTGACGTTGCCGAGCTTGCCTCTGTCTCGCAAGCAATGGTCTCCTACGTCGTCAACAACACTCCGTCCGTCTCGATCCCCGAGGAAACACGAAAGCGCGTGCTCGACGCGATCCGCGCTCTTGGCTATGTGCCTCACAGTACTGCCCGCAGCCTGCGAACGCGTAAGACCTCCACCGTCGCGGGCATACTACCCGATATCACCAACCCCTTTTATCCTGCCTTCGAGCGCGGCATTCAGGATGTGGCAGAGACTCATGGCTACGATCTCATCACCTGTAACACTGATGGCATCGAGGAGAAAGAACTGAAACACCTTGGATTGGCAGAGCAGGGCCGGGTAGATGGCTTCGTGGCCGTGCTTTCTCATGTCTCTGCGCTTCGTCTTCGTCCACTGCTCGAACGCGGCATTGCCATCGTGCGGCTGGAGCCGGCACACAAGGAGGTTGGTCCGCTGCCCCTGGACAACATCTACGTCGACAATGCCGCTGCAGCCCAGACGGCTACGACCTACCTTATTGAACGCGGCC
>JAUJLY010000317.1 GCA_030447145.1 Thermomicrobiales bacterium | reverse complement strand
GTCCTACTGCAATCTCAACACCCGACGCATCACGTACCTTGTCGCGGAACGTCGCTGCGCCCATCCCGGCCGGCGGAATGAAGGCGGTGACGGAATCGGAGACATACCGTGGATCTGCAAGAATCTCGATCCCGATCCGCTCCATGCCCTCCCGGAAGCGGGTTCCGAGTCTCCTGTGCCGCTCGAAGAGTTCGTCGATGCCTTCTGTTTCGATGGCCTGAAGTGCGGCGTCCAGCGCGAACAGCGCCGTGAGCGGGCCTGTCGTCGGATGATAGTTCTGGGCCGACGCCTCTGCCATGGCGATTGCGTCCCAGGTCGCCCGGGGATATCCCTTCTGGTGCCTGGCCACGTCAAGCGCGCGCGCGCTGAGCGCGCTGATCATCAATCCTGGAGGGCACATCCATGCCTTCTGCGCACCAGAGAGCACCCAATCCAGCCCGTTTTCATCCATGTTGATCGGAAGTGCTGCCGCTGAGCTGACAGCATCAACGAGCACCAGTGCTCCTGCATCACGAGCGACAGCCGCCAGGTCGGTCAATGGCTGCGTGACCCCTGTCGAAGTCTCGTTATGCGTGATCATCACCGCCTTGACTTCCCCGTGCGAGGCGATCGCTGCCTTCAGCAACTCGGGAGTGACCGCTTCGCCCCACTCAACTTCCAGCCGGTAAACATTAAGCTGGAGCGCCTCGGCCACACTCGCGTATCGGCCGCCGAAATCACCGGCCACCGTCACCACGACATGGTCGCCCGGGGCGAGCAGGTTCACGATCGAAGCCTCGAAGCCGGTCGTCCCGGTTCCTGCCCAGAGCAGCACGAGCCCCTTCTCGGTACCGTGCACCTTCTTCGCGACAGGCTGAATGCGCGCCATTGTCTCCTGCACTTCTGGCCCGCGGTGCGGAACCATCTCGTGCGTCAGGGCCTGGACGACATCCGGGTGCAAAGGCGTCGGTCCGGGAATGCGCAACCACCGGCCTTGATCGAGTCTGGGATCCACGTGGCACTATCCTCTCATGCAAACATACGAACGAACGAAGCACATCACGAGCGCGAGCCGGTTTCCTCCGTCCCAACTCGCACATTATCCAGATGTTCCGGGTGTGTGAAAACAACCAGGTCTGGAGTAAACCGATCATCCTCGATGGTAATGATCCCTACGCCAAAATGCGGATGCCACCTGCGTTCGACGGCCGACCCAGGGTTGAACAGGACCGTCTCGTTGATCTTCTCCAGGAGCGGCTTGTGGCTGTGCCCAAAGAGGACGCAATCGACCTTGCCAACCCATCGCTTGATCGCCTCATCCCGGGCAGAGCGACCACCATGCCCGTGAATAACGCCGAACGTGAACCTGCCGACACTGAAGCGGGTTGTTCTGGGCAACACGACCTGCAATTCCTCGTCGTCATTATTACCGTGAACGGCGATGAGGGGAGCAATGTCGGCAATTTCGTCCAGCACGGGCCGGGAGTTGACATCGCCGAGGTGGACCATCAACCCGACATTCGCGTTTCGGAAGAATCGGATCAGGGCAGGGTGAAGCTCGCGGGAGCTATACGGATAGATGTGCGTATCGGAGATCACGCCGATCGTCAGGGGAGTTTCGAAATTCCGCTCCCGCGTTGTCGGTCCTGCTGCTTGGCTGCGCCTACTCATCAAGCACCGAGAAGATCACGCCTGAAGCAATGCTTACGAGAAGCGATCCCAGAACGGCACCTACCCAGCTCACCTCGATACCGGGAACCAGAAAGGACCCGAGGCCGAATAACGCCGCGTTGATCACGAGGGAGAAGAGACCGAAGGTAAGACATGTGATCGGAAAAGACAAAAGGCGCACGATCGGCTTTACGAACGCGCCGACGACCCCCATCACAAGGCCGAAGATAATCACGCTTTGGGGAGTGTCAAATGTCAGCAGTCGCTCGGAGATGGTCGCGGTGGCCAGTGCGGCAATCACCGCGGCGAGCGCATAGGCAATGAGTCGGATCATTCGTCCACTTCGTTTATCTCATACGCCAGCAGGCCAGCGTAACCGTGCCAGCGACGAGTATACGTGCACTTCGTGTCCTGATCAGGCGTCCTCCTCACAATTTGAGAGCAAGAGATGGATTGTCCCCGATGTCTGGATCGTCCACGATGGTCGCATATGACTATTGCACCATAAAACATCAGCAGGGAAGGGGGGACGCCCATGAATCAGGCACATGGTGACGCGCAACGTGGCAGCGCCAGCACGCGGTGGTCAGCTGTGATCAAGAGGGACGCGTCCATGGAGGGGCAGTTTGTCTTCGCGGTGCGGACCACGGGCGTCTTTTGCCGTCCCGGCTGTCCTGCGAAGACCCCTCGTCGCGAAAACGTCGAGTTCTACGACGCCCCGGCCCGCGCAATACAGGCGGGGTACCGCCCCTGCAAACGGTGCAATCCTGCTGGAGTTTCACCCCGGCAATGCCAGCTTGAGGTGATTGCCAAAGCATGTGAATCGATCGAAGCCGACGAGACCATGCCAACACTGGCTCGCCTTGCATCGGACGCGGGAATGAGCCCATACCATTTCCATCGCACCTTCAAGTCGATCACTGGCCTGACGCCCGGTCAGTATGCCCGAAGCCATCGCGCAGCACGCATCCGGGAAAAACTACCGACATCGCCGTCTGTCACGCAAATCATCTACGAAACCGGATACCAATCCTCGGGCCGTTTCTACGCGTCAACCGATATAACAATCGGCATGAACCCGTCGGCGTATCGTAATAGTGGCCGGGGCGAGCGTATTCGTTTTGCCATTGCTCACACGTCCCTCGGTCTTCTCGCGATTGCATCCACCGACAAAGGGGTATGCTCAATCGGGTTCGGGGAGGATCCAGGGGCTTTGCTCGCGCACGTGCACGTGCACGTGCACGTGCACGTGCAAGAGCAGTTTGACCGGGCGGTGATTGTAGGAGTCGATCCAGCCTTCGAGGAAATCGTTGCGGGGGTTGTTCATATGGTGGAACGACCTGCCGGAAGCCCTGAACTTCCGCTCGATCTCCGCGGCACCGAGTTTCAGCATTGCGTCTGGAATGCCTTACGCAAGATTCCAGCTGGTACGACACTCACCTACTCGGAACTGGCAACACTGATTGACGCGCCATCGTCTGTTAGGGCTGTGGCCCGCGCCTGTGCGACAAATCCGGTTGCGCCCGCTGTTCCCTGCCACCGTGTCGTCCGCAAGAATGGTGATCTCGCTGGCTATCGATGGGGACAGGAACGGAAACGCGAGTTGCTCGACCGAGAAAGCGGGCAATAACGAGCGGAGCGACGCTGCGCGAAAATGACGCTGGATCGCCTCCGTAGCGTGCGATTGTCTTTTCCATCAGCGCGATGGAGCATGGTTCGATCGCGCTGGGCATCAGGCCCGGACGACTTAGCGTTGAGTTAATGGAGGAAATAACGAGTGCATACTGACCCATGCGGGATAACGGACCGTTGATTGCAACTCCTCGCGGCGTAAGCAGCTCTTCGCGGCTGCAAATCATCCACTCCTGATCGCCAACATCTGCCTGACCGTCCACCCATCTGGTAACTCAAGATGGCCCACGAGGCGCCCGAGGAGATCAGAAAGCACAATGCTCGTGCTATCATATGGAAAGTATTGAATGATTTCACCGGAACAGGGACGCGCCATGACGACAACATCTAAAACACAGGATGTCGGCTGTCCGGTTGCCCGGACGGCTGAGATCATAGGGAACAAGTGGACTCCGCTTATCGTGCGCGACCTTGCTCATGGGCAGAAGCGGTTTAGTGAGCTGGAACGATCCCTCCGGGGTATCAGCCCGAAAACCCTCTCCGAGCGTCTGAAAAAACTTGAGGAATGCGAGGTCGTTGACCGGCGCTGTTTCGCCGAAGTGCCGCCACGCGTTGAATACACCCTGACCTCCAAGGGCTATGCTCTCCTCCCGGTTATCGACAGCATGCGCGAGTTCGGGCGGGACTGGCTGAGCGACGACGACTGCGGGCCTGAAGAAGAGTAGAGCGCACAGGTCCGCGCTCGCGAACGCAAGTAGCTGCATTCCGATCCCGCATCGAAGAGCGAACAGATG
>JAUJLY010000316.1 GCA_030447145.1 Thermomicrobiales bacterium | reverse complement strand
AAGATGACGTCCTGTATGTACGTACACACTACAGGCCATGTGCCGCCCTGTCAAGCATTTTTCACCCGGTCTTTTGAGACTCTCTCACTGGCTTGTTGGATCCCCCTCTGCTGACTGCGGTATCCCCGGCGAAGTTGATGCCTCGTGGACGGACAGCTATCAGGAATCGGAAGGATGGCCGAACCGGCAGGTGTCCGGAAGAGCGCCTTGCTCTCTCCCGCCCCAGTCTAGGCAAAGGATCACCACAGTGACCCAGTATCAATGTACGTATAGAACTTTTGTTCTTTTTATGCTAGACTCGGCCTCAGGCTTGCATCAGCTCGTGAAGGATGATCCCGAATGGCAGTAGTGATGACCTCGGATCTTGCCGATATCGCTGTGGACCACGAGCGTATGGTCCAGCGCCTGATCAACATCATGCGAACAAGCATCGACCCGCTCACGCTGGACAACCTCGCCGAGATTGCTGGTCTTAGCCCGTTCTACTTTGCTCGCACCTTCCGATCGGTGATCGGTATCCCACCCGGCGAATTCCAGACTGCCCTCCGCTTCGAGCGGGCCAAACGCCTGCTGCTGACCACCCCTGCCAGTGTCACCGAGATTTGCTTCGAGGTTGGCTACGATTCCCTGGGCACCTTCTCCAGCCGCTTCAAGCGCCTCATCGGGATTGGTCCCGCGCAGTTCCGCGAGCTTCCCCATATCATCACCGGGATGGACATACGCGCAGCGATTAACCGGGATTTCACAGCAACTAGCTCAGCCACGTCGGTGGAGGGAATCATCCAGGCGCCGCCCGGCCTTCGCTCGCACGTCTACGTCGGGCTCTTCACGGACGCTATCGCTGCAAGCCGTCCACTTGTGGGGCAGGCACTCCCGCAACCGGGAGCCTTTGCCCTGCCACAGGTTCCTCCAGGAACCTATGTGGTGCTTGCGGCCGCACTCCCGGACGAGGGAACGCCTCTCGACTACCTGCTTCCCAGCTCGAACATCCTTGTGGCCAGCTCCGAACCGGTTGTTGTCGGTAATTCGAACGAGCGGCACAGGCGCACACTCGTTATGCGACCGTTGAGTCCAACGGATCCACCACTCCTGACCGCCCTTCCGGCCCTTCTTCTCTAGGGGGTATGCCATGGCCCGGTCATACGCTCGTGCATTCGACCGGCAGTCTTCCCGACGGGCCGGCGTGCCTGCGCAACTGCCGGCATGGGCGGGGATGAGCCCGCTGGAGGCAGACCGCACGCTCTGTCAGCGCACCCGTGTGGGGCAAACACCGGTGTAGCCCACGGCTTTTGGACCCACCCAGGTATACGTTTGGAACCCCAATGACGCCCGAACGCCCCATAGTCATGGTTTAGCCTTGCTTGCAGAAGGCGTTTGGAGGTCCCGTCTATCTATGTCTTTGCCCCAAGCCCCATCCGGCAATGCAGACCAGGGAGCACCAGATGCTCCGCAGATCAAGGGGACGCTACCCGCCGCGCTCACCCCGTTGATCGGTCGCCAGGAAGAGATCGCCCGCATAAGCCGTGTCCTGCGCGAACGCGCAGCCAGGCTCCTTGTGCTCACGGGTCCCGGGGGCGTGGGCAAGACACGCCTGGCCATGGCCATCGCCGAAGCCACCAGCGATGCCTATCAGGATGGGGTGGCTCTCGTCAATCTGGGCCCGGTCATCACCCCTGAGGGCGTGCTGCCTGCCATCGCCGCCGTCCTCGGTGTACGGGAGGCAAACCACGATCACCTCTATGCCGCTGTACGGGAATCCCTAAGCAATCGCGAGATGCTCCTGGTGCTCGATAACTTCGAGCAGGTCGTGGAAGCAGCACCGATCCTGACCGCCCTGCTCACAGTGAGCCCTGCGCTCACCATGCTGGTCACGAGCCGTTCGGTGCTTGGCGTGTATGGGGAATTTGTCTTCCCCGTTCCTCCCATGAAGGTGCCGGCCACGAAGGAGAGCTCGATGGAGGCAATCGAGTCCTCCGAAGCCGTGCAGCTCTTCGTCAATCGCGTGCGCGCGATACGGCCCGAGTTCCACCTTACCGCCCGCAACGTCGCCGATGTCGCCACGATCTGCCACCGTCTGGATGGCCTGCCGCTCGCCATCGAGCTGGCCGCCGCCCGCACGAGCCTCTTCCCCGTATCGACCCTGGCCGAGCGGCTGGAGCACCGGTTGCCGGTGCTGGAGGGCGGGCCGCGCAATCTGCCCGGCCGGCTGCGGACCATGCGCAACGCTATTTCCTGGAGCTATGAGCTACTGGCGCCGGATGAGCAGGCAGTTTTCCGGCGCCTCTCCATCTTTGTGGGAAGCTGGAGCCTTGATGCTGCACAAGCAGTTGCCTTTCCGGACGACGAGGACTCCCGGACCGAGATGGACCTCATGGAGGTCATTGGCTCGCTGGTTGACAAGAGCCTCGTCCAGCGCATCGACACACCGGACCACGATCGGTACTTCGCAATCCTGCAGACACTGCGGGAGTTCGCACTTGAAGCGCTTGATGCGACCGGAGAGCGGCCCAAGATCGAGGAGATTTACGCTTACCATGTCCTCGCGCTGGTAGAGCGCGCCGAACCGCACCTGATTAGCCACGATCAAGCCTACTGGCTCAACCAGCTTGATCTATTACATGGTGATATCAAGGCGGCCTTCGAGATTCTGATTAGGATGGATCCGCCAGAGCTTGCCCTGCGCCTCGCCATCGCGGTCTGGCGCTTTGGCTATACCCGCGCGCATATCCTGGAGACCCGGTCCTGGCTCGAACGGGCACTGTCCCGGGCTGAGGAGCGCACGGCACGACGTGCCAAAGGCCTTAACGGGGCAGCCATCCTCTCCAACATGGCCGGCGACCACGAACTAACCCGCTCCTACCATGAGGAGGCGCTGGGCATTGCGCGTGAGATGAACGATACCCGGGCCACGGCGACGGCACTCTTTGGCCTCGGTGAGCTTGCGGCCCTCGCCAACGACGTCGAGGAAGCCGAGCGCTGCTATGAAGAGGCCGAGCGCCTCTACACCACCATCGATGAATACCGCGGGGTCGCAACCGCACAGACAAATCTCGGCAATCTCTACTGGAGTATGGGCCGGCTGGACCAAGCTGTCGCGATCAACGAGGCAGCGCGGCGTCTCTACGATTCTGCTGGCGATCAGCGCGGTGTTGCCTGGTCAGTGACAAATGTTGGCCGCCTTGCCGCGGAACGCGAGGAGTTTGGCCGCGCCGTCGCGAACCTCTTGCACGCGATGCGCCTGTACCAGGACCTAGGCGATCGGTCAGGCATCGCCGAGACACTGGAAGGATTCGCCCTTATCGCGGCGGGCATCGAGAACTTCGAGCGATCGGCCACCCTGCTCGGTGCGGCGGATACCCTTCGACGCCGCATCGCGCACCCGGTGCCTAAGATTGACATGGAACGGTACGAGCAGTTGAGGGATCGCGTTACCCATCGCCTAGGGGAGGCGTTCCATACACACTGGCAACGCGGGGTCGCGATGCCGCTGGATGAGGCCATTTCCCTGGCGAACTTGACCCCCGTTCCCGACGAGCCAGTCCAGGTACCGCAGATCGGCGACGCGGGCAGCGAGGAAATGATTGCGTCGCGCGGCATCACCGATCGCGAGTTGGAAGTGCTGCAGAGACTCGGTGCCGGTGAGAGTGACAAGGAGATCGCTGAGCAACTTTTCATCAGCGTTCGGACGGTACAGAGCCATGTCCAGAACCTGCTCAACAAGCTTGGTACCAACTCCCGCTCCGCCGCCGTTGCCCGTGCGTTCCGCGACGGAATACTGCAATAGCATTGGCGACTACCCCGGCTACCGATTCGACCATTCGCCACACCTCTTGACTACATTCAAACAGAGGTCCTATGATTCACTACCCGATACTCACAATATCGGGTTGACAAATCTCTTTAATCGAGGGAGGATGGAATGCGGAGCTCCAGATCGGTTCTCTATGTGTTCATCGCGGTGCTGATGGCCGTTGGTGGATGGTTCTCAGCGATGGGCGCGGCCGCGCAGGAGGAGGACACGGGCGTAGCACGGCCCGGCGGCGATCTCCCGGGCGAGCCCACGCTTCAGGTTGAAGAGGTGGCGACCGGCTTGAT
>JAUJLY010000315.1 GCA_030447145.1 Thermomicrobiales bacterium | reverse complement strand
GACGGGTATGCGGGCGAGAAGAAGCTGTTTCCTGGCCGGTCTATACTGCTGAGCTGTTGTACATAGCGCCTGAGAGTTCTGCGAGGGCCGCTGTCATGACAATTGATGGGAACACCTCTATCTATTTGGCCTGCTCGTCTGCTACGATGCGAAGAGGGACACCGGCATTCTCTATCGTTGGCAAGGCAGGAGACGCAGTCACATCTTGGTGATGACCGGATTGTGCACCATGGGGGCCTGGATGGGGAACTTCTAGGGTTCCCCGGACGTTCAAGAGATCGTGAGGAAACCTAGAGACGCGGATGCATACGCGTCACTGAACTTCCAAGAGGTGTAGCTCCATGGACGAGTGTGGCAGGCGGCAACCGCATGGCCACGGATGTTGGTTCGAGTCCAGCCACCTCTACCAGTCGCGGGTACCGTGAGCACCACACCCATACCACGGGACCGAGCGAAAGGGCATACCATTCTCTCCCGGAAAAGACCGGATGAGGGCGAGTGCGGCTGGCACGATGACCCCTCATCCGGTCTTTTCTGCGTCTGCGAGAGTTGTCCGGCCCTTCCATTGCGTGGGGTCTACGTAGTTGGTCGGCGGGGAAATACGTACTTTTACGGATGTCCCCAAGACGGGAGCCCGACATACTGTAGGTGACCCTTCCGGAAGACGGGGAGGCGAGCCGGCACCGAGCACGGACCCAGCCACCGTGGTGCCAGCGGAGCCTCTGTCCTGTCGCCGGACGCGACATCACCATGATCTTGTGTGGTGCTGGATCCTGATGCGCGCGGTCTGTGTCCTGTCGAGGAGAGGCTCCGTTGCCGGAGCACGACGGGAACGACAATCTATTCCCCCTTCCTCCACTCACAGGAAGACGCCGGACGCCCCCTTCGTCCGGCGTCTTCGCGCATCCGGCACGGCCGAGCGGCTACAACCTGATCCGGTTCACCGGGTGTGTAGGAACGAACCAGATGGGGCCGAGGAAGTTAGCCAGGATAAGGCGGTTCACCTGCCCGCAGCGAAAGCAGTGTCTCCGTTACCTCACAGGGACCATGGTGGAATGTAACGTTGGCAACAGGCGAATACGTTGCCCCTCTGCCGGTACTCATATGTAGCCGAAACAGGGGGGACGAGATGAGCGGGCCCCAGACCTCGCCAAAGGGTGGAGAGGAACCTCAGTCCTTTGGCTGATGCATATCCACTTCCAAACTGCGATGATCACATCAGGATCCCACCAAGCCAGGCTCCACGAATAAGTCATTCGCGTCCTCGCCTGCAACCCTCCTCGGGGCTGGTCCAACGTTACATATTGTCCCCCAGCAGCGACGCTCGGGCCCATCGTGCCCTGTGACCGGTATCCGAGGGGTCCTCCGTTGTTTCCTGGAGGACGGCTCGACGGCTCGGTTCACCGCATATTGCTGCGTCGAATCTCCGGGCTTGCTTGAGCCTGGGATTCTTGTCCAGAGATACAGCAGTACACGGAACGAAAGGCATTACTATGAGCGCTCGCTTCTCCACCGCTGGGCTGGCACGGTCCAGCGCCCGCCGCCCCTGGCTCGTCGTCGGCGTCTGGATCCTCCTCCTCGTCCTCGTGGTCGTGGCTCAGACCGTCTGGCCGGCGAACACCACGACCGATGTCGGCCTCCTGAACGATCCGGAATCGCAGCAGGGCTGGAGCCTACTTGAGGAGCACGGCATCCGCGCAGAACGCCACGGCGCCGAAACCCTCATCATCCAGTCGACGACCGTCACGATCGACGATCCCGCGTTCCAGGCAATCGTGCAACGTACCACCGATGCCTTCCGGGCGGACACCGACGTGGTCGCCAGCGTTGTCAACTACTACGAGCTCAGTGCCCAGGACCCGGAGGAGGCTGGCAATCTCGTCTCCGCCGACCGCAAGACGACGATCATCCCGGTGACACTGGTGGGGTCGCTGGAAGAGGGGGTCGAGCACGGCCCGAACGTCCTCGCACTGCTCCACACTCTGCAGGACGCCGCTCCCGACTTCACCATCCTCTCCGTGGGTGACGGCAGCCTCAACGAGGAGGTCAACACCTTGGCCGAGAAGGACATCGCCCGCGGTGAGAGCATCGGTGCCGGTGTCGCCTTCCTCATCCTCATTGTCCTCTTCAGTGCCCTTGTCGCCGCCTTTGTCCCGCTGATCCTGGCGATTATCTCGATCGACATCGCCTTTGGCTTGGCCGCCATCGTCAGCCAGTTCAATGAGCTGTCGTTCGTTGCGAACTCCATCATCCCGATGATTGGCCTGGCGGTCGGCATCGACTACGCCCGGTTCGTGGTCGAGCGCTACCGCGAGGAGCGGCGGCGGGGTGCGGCCAAGCACGCCGCGATTGAGATCGCCGGTAGCACCGCCAGTCGCGCCGTGCTCTTCTCCGGAATAACCGTCGTTCTGGCCCTGGCCGGGCTGTTCATCGCACCCACCAACGACTACCGCTCGATCAGCATCGGCGCGATCCTCGTAGTTGTCGTTGCCGTCGCCGCTACCCTCACCCTGATTCCGGCCGTCATCTCCCTGCTTGGCGACAAGCTCGATTGGCCGCGTCGCCGAACGTACAACGCGGAGACTGCCGCCAGGCAGGCCGCCTGGGACCGCGAGACGATTCACGCCGGCTTCTGGGGACGTATCAGCCGGGTCGTGATGGGCAAGCCTATCGTGAGCCTGATCGTGGCCGGCGGCTTCCTCGTCCTCTGTGCGTCACCCGCGTTCAATCTGAATCAGGGCTTCAATTTCGCGTCGTCGTTGCCGGACGAGCTCGAATCCAAGACGGCGTTCAACATCCTCGACGCCGAGTTCTCCGCCGGGTTGATCTCGCCGGTCGAAATCGTGGTTGAGGGGCCGCTGGATGACCCGGCCACCGAGGGCGCTATTGCCGCCATCATTCAACGCCTGGGCGAAGCCACCACCGCCGATGGTAGCCCCCTGTACGGTCTGGCGACGACAACCTGAAGCTCGGACAACGAGATCGCCCTCATCTCCGTCCCGATGAATCTCGATCCTGATACCGAAGCCGCGACCGACGCCATTGGACAGCTGCGCAAGGAGATCATCCCACCCATTGCGGCCTCATTGCCGGCGGGCCAAATCCTCACGACCGGGCTCTCTGCGAACAATGTCGACTTCCTGGAGGTGCTCGATACCTACACCCCGATCGTCTTCCTCTTTGTCCTCGGTCTCAGTTTCGTTCTCCTGGTCGTCGTGTTTCGCTCGCTCGTCGTCGCGGCCAAGGCGATCGTCATGAACTTGCTCTCGGTTGGTGCCGCCTACGGGCTGATCGTCTGGGTCTTTCAGGAAGGCAACCTGGTCGGGTTCTTCGGCTTCCAGCAGACGGATGTGATCGAGGCCGGCTTGCCGCTCTTCATGTTCGCGATGCTGTTCGGGCTCTCGATGGACTACCACGTCTTCCTGCTCTCCCGCATCCGCGAGCACTACGACCTCACGGGAAACAACACGGAGTCGGTCGCGGTTGGGTTGCAGCGGATGGCGAAGATCATCACCGGCGCGGCCCTCATCATGGTCGCCGTCTTTGGTGGATTCGCCTCGGCGAGCCTGGTCTTCATCCAGCAGCTCGGATTCGGCCTCGGCGTTGCCATCCTCCTCGACGCCACCATCGTTCGCTCGATCCTGGTCCCGAGTGCGATGGCACTTCTCGGCGACCGCAATTGGTATCTGCCGACGTGGCTCAGATGGTTGCCCGACCTCCGGCTCGAGGGGACGCCCGTTGCGGCGGTCATCCCCCAGGTAATCGTCCCCAAAGTGGAGACTATCCCTGCCGACTGACGGCGATGCGAGCGATCGGCATGGATGTGCCGCGCCGATCGGCGGACGTGGTCGACATGACACTCGACGATGAACAGCAAGCGGGGTTCTGCCCGCGAAGGAAGGCATCATGAACGACACACGCATGCGCACACTGACCGGGGTCCTGCTGATCCTGACACCCATCGCCTTCAACGTCTTCTTTACCTTGTTGTCGATGACCTTCCAGCACCCGGATATCCTGCGTGAGCCTGCGGGTTCTGTCCTCCTGAAGTTCGATGAGGGCGGCAGTGCCCTCATCGCGACCTGGTACGGCTTTAT
>JAUJLY010000314.1 GCA_030447145.1 Thermomicrobiales bacterium | reverse complement strand
TAAGGAAAATATCCACCGAACGTGGGAAGCGTTGAGCCAGCCTGATGCCGCGTTCTCGTCTCTTCCTGATACTTTTTCCTCCATCACTGAGATCTTGAAACACCAAACTTCTGTCATCCAGATGATAGCCACCGACGTGCTGGCCGCGGGGTGCTTTTTCCCTGAGGTGAAACGCTCAACGCAAGCACGAGATTTCCAGATCTTCCTCGATGCTTTTGAGCTGCCAGACGTTGATGCAGAAACTTGGGAGCAACTGGAGGATATCTTCGAGGTAGAGGTGCCGGCGTCATTCACTCATTACAAGGGTGGAAAGAAAGAGAATTACCTGAGTTGGCTCTTTGGGCTCATGTTGATGGTTGAACATGAACTGGCAAATGCAGGCAGAGACAAGATCGTAGAAATAGTCAGGAATTGAGAGCGCAAAAGTTAGCTCCGTCTGGGATTTGTTGATCTGGGGATTGCTTCATACAATGTATCCGGAGCAGTTTGTGGCTGTCCCCGGGGATACCGACAGAAAGAAAATTCTCAAGGCATTTTCGTCCCAACTGCGAGACCACACTTTTGAGAATGATTTTGCAGCGCTCGACTTTTTACGCAACACGCTTTCGTCACCAGACAATCAATTGCCTTTCGACTTCTACGAAGTAGAAATTCTCAAGTGCTGGAACCCCCAAAGCAAACGGCTTGGATGGCTAACCCGCAGAGGGCAGGATACGTCCGATGACGTAACCACAGAAGCAATGGAATCTCTGCCCATCAATGAGGATACCAAGGCATCGACCTTTGCTGGGCTGATTGATGTGACGCATCTAGCAGAGCCACGTCTTCAGGAAATCAACGAACTGCTCAAAGACAAGAAACAGCTCATCTTCGAAGGCCCTCCCGGTTCAGGCAAGACTTACGTGGCAGAGAAGTTCGCGCGGTGGTTCACCAGCCAATCGCTTGATGCCAACATTCCGTCCAGCGAGCAGGTCGAGATCGTTCAGTTTCATCAGTCATATGGGTATGAGGACTTCGTCCAAGGCATGCGTCCGGGAACGAATGTGGATGGGCAACTTGTCTACCACGTCCGGGACGGGATCTTCCTCAACCTCTGTGAACGCGCGCAGGAAAGCCTCGATCGAAAAGATGGCAAGAAGTACGTCCTCATCATCGATGAGATCCACCGAGGCCACATCTCGCGCATCTTCGGTGAACTCTTGCTGCTGCTTGAGTACCGCGGCATGTCCGTCCGCCTGCCCTACGGCAGCGGCGACCAGGCAACGCTCACCATCCCTGAGAACCTCTACATCATCGGCACGATGAACACTGCCGACCGATCACTGGCGCAGATCGACTACGCGCTGCGCCGCCGCTTCTACTTCGTGCGGTTCATGCCCGTGGAGGATGGCCGCGCCGAGGTGTTCGGGAACTGGCTGGAGAACCAGGACATGGAGCAGTCGGATCGGTCCCGATTGCTTCACCTTTTCGTGACGCTCAACTACGGCATTCGCGAGCACCTCAGTACCGACGATCTCCAGATCGGTCACAGTTACTTCATGACTGACGGCATCGAGACAGATGTGGTCCTCAACCGCGTCTGGACGCGAGCGGTGTCACCCCTTCTCAATGAGTACCTGCATCACCACCGGAATCGCGAGGAGATCCCTGCCGCGCTGACCCCCGCCAGTCTGGTCCGGACGACCGTTGAGGTGGACTCGGAGAGCGACATGCCCCTTGATGCCCAGGCCAATGGTACCGAACCGGATGCGGTGTGATAGCTACACGCGAAGTGATCAAGGAATACCAGGATTTCAGGTGGGCGTTCAGCCAGGATGACCTCGCACTAATCGGGGGCCCGCTAAGGAATGCGTTCACGATCACCAGGTCCCTCGTTGGCCCCGAATACATCCTGAACCCCGGTTCCACCGTGGGTGTCATCCGCCTGCCGTCGGGCCTGCAGCTTGAGATCCAGCCCAAGGTTCCACTTACGAATCTGCTCTGGATGCTCGCCGCGGTGGAGGACCTGACTGCCATCGACTTCAAGCAGCTCGAGGATTCCGTGGACCTGAAAGAGTTCGACCAGGTCCTTGAGATCATTGCCGATGCCTCCGCCGGTATGGTCGAGCACCGGCTCGATCTCGGTCTCTATCGCAACTACATCGAGGAAGAGGGCAACCTGACGGCGATACGCGGGCGCATCCACTTTGCTCCGGATATCACGCAGAATGCCGTGCTTCACCATCGGACCTACTGCCAATACACCACCTACTCGTGGGATCTGCCCGAGAACCAGGTCATCCGCCAGGTCGCACGGCAGCTTTCCGGTTGGGGTTTCTCCTCCAGGCTGACTGGCCGCCTTGTCGCGCTGGATCACCAAATGGATGAAGTCGGCGCCTCCCGCTTCAGCGCAGGGGATGTCGATCGGTTCGTCTACAACCGGCAGTCGGAGGACTATCGCCCAATCCATCGGCATTGCCGGTTCTTCCTGAATGGGGCATCGCTCAATGAGGAAGCAGGAGACACGGCGTTCGACGGATTCCTGTGGAACATGAATGCGCTCTTCGAGAAGTTCATTACCACGATGCTTCGAAGGCGCCTTGAGCCGCGATTCCGCCTGAAGGACCAGGAGGGCTCGACGCTGGACGTGAACCGCGCCGTTACCATCAAGCCGGATCTCGTCCTTGCCGATGGCCCGATCGACATCCTGATCGGGGACACGAAGTACAAGAAGCTCGGTACCGGCGATCACAAGCATGCGGATCTGTACCAGATGCTCGCCTACTGCACCGCGCTCGATGTCCGCGCGGGTGTCCTTATCTATCCACGCCACAACATCATCCGTGAGGATCGGCTCGTAGTTCGCAATAGCCCGGTGACGCTCCACGAGACATCGGTCGATCTCCGCGGCTCGATTGCTCACATAGAACGCGAGATTGATGAACTGGCGCAGCGCTTGCGAGACTGGAGCGATCACGGAAATGCCGTGACACCGCTCCGCCCTCTTCAGCGCACGTCAGCCTGACCTTTAAAAGGACGATCACCCATGACCACCAAACTCCCCCGCCATCCCGTGAAAGCCACTCTCTATGCGGACTTTCCGCGCTGGGTTCTCCGTCTCAACCGCGAGTTGCCCCATGATCCCGGCAGGGTCTGGGACGCAATTACCAAGGCCGATGAGGTTGCCCAGTGGGCGCCTTTCCGGCCCGACCATGACCTGATTGCGCACGGCGATGTCTGGCTGACACCAACCGACGGCGGCGAGGAGGATCAGCCGGGCCGCGTCCTTGAGGTGCAGTCGCCATCGTCATTGCTTTACCTCTGGGTCTCCGATCATCTTCACTTCGATCTGACACCAACCGACGGAGGCACTGGCCTTGGGCTGGGCTACACATTTGACGATCGGAACTCGGCCTCCAGCATCGCTGCGGGATGGCACCTCTGCCTCGCCGCCCTCGAGTTGCTGCTCGATGGGAAGGAGGTCCCATCCGTTGTCGGCGAGAAGGCGGAGGAGTATGGCTGGGACGACCTGGAACGGCAATATGCCGGGCTCTTCGAGGAGAACGATGCTTCCCCGGAGCCGATGGACTCCCTGTAAGATAGGAAGCAGCGACCCGCGGGAATCACCAGGAGCCGGGGCCCTTGCATCCCCTCATGGAAGACAACCGAGATGCCATTGAGGTACTCTGCCGGGAATTTGGCATTGCGTGCCTGGAGGTCTTCGGCTCGATCGTCAACGGCGAGTTCGACCCTGAGCGGTCGGATGTGGACTTCATCGCGGAGTACCCGGAGGGCTACGACTTCGGAATCTGGCTCAGCCGGTACTTCGAGCTGGAGGATCGCCTCGAGGGAGTGCTTGGCCGGCCGGTGGATGTACTCATACCCTCAGCGCTCAAGAACAGATGGTTCAGACGGGAGGCAAACACGACGCGCATGGAGCTCTTCAATGCATCCAAGATCGCCGAAGGTGCTTGACGATGTCCGCCGCTCTTGCGAGTTCATTGACGAGTACACCGCCAACAAGACGATCGAGGACTACCTCTCAGATCGCCTCATAAGACACGCCGTTGAACAAAATATCAGCATCAACGGTGAAGAGATTTCTCGCCAGCGTCGCCGCTTTTGCGCTGATTGGCAGCGCTGCAG
>JAUJLY010000313.1 GCA_030447145.1 Thermomicrobiales bacterium | reverse complement strand
GAGCGCATCCGCGCCTTCGCATCTCGATACGGTCCACTGTGGGGCGTGGCAATCCCGGACCCCCTGCCCCGCCGCATGGAGGCCCGGAAGATCGACGGCTCCATGCTCGATAGGTATAGGGAGCTGATCACCCTGCTCGATGTCTACGAGTTGGTCCCCGTGGCGAGCGGGAAGCGGGAGGATCGGGAACTTCGCCACCGCGTGACGTATGAGCGAGAGGACAAGGACGCGGTGTTCACCTCGCGCAGCGGTCAACGGTTCAGGCTCGCCTCCAGAGACCAGACGATCACCGTTCAGGCGCCGTGGGAGGTGGAACCACAGTTCGTGGAGCCGTGGCGCCTGGTCCACGGCAAAAGCACCGCCTTGGCATGGGTGATCCTGACCACCATCTGCAAGGTCAGGCTCGACGGTCGCATCAACATCGGATTCCACCCGTCGGAGCTCAACAGCCTGGCGATCACCCCTGACGGGATCGGCCCGACGCTGTACGCCCGACTGTGGCTCAACAGCCTGAACCGGGAAACGGATATGGTGCGGCTGTGCCAGCGTCCGACATGCGAGAAGCCCATCCCCGCTGGTGCGCGTGCCGACGCCCAATACTGCGACAACACCTGCCAGAAGGCCGATCGGCGGCGCCTGGTCCGACTCGCACAGGCGCACGCCTGACAGCCAAATGACAGCCAAGTGAGCAAGAAACCGCGAGAGCGAGCAAGAATTGAGGGATGATATTTCCTCGCACTCATGGGCAAAGAGAGACCAGACAAGAGGGGTAGAGACTCGTTTTTTCGGACTCTGAATCAGGCAGTTGGGGTTCGAATCCCTGCACCCCAGCCAACGACAAGCGGCCCGGTCATGTGCCGGGGCGTTTTTTTGTGCCCAGAGGGCGCTCCTGTGTAAGCACCGGCTCCCGGTATAGTTACAGCTGGCCGATCACTGTAACTTTAGCGAGCTGGGATTAAGGTTATCTCGGAAGTAGCTTCTGCGAAAGGATATGATGCTTTGTAGCATTCCGTCACTTCACAGCAGAACTACCTGTCTTGATCCAGCCGGGCCCAACGGGTTCACGAGCGGCATAGCGCATCCCCGTCCATGACGAGCAATTCGAATACGCCACGAGAAGCATTTGCTGCGCTCTACGCACGCCCCTGCGTCGCACCCTGCAGTTCCGGGAGCGGCAGCAGAAAGTGGGTACGCGGCGACAGTTGCGCTGTCCTCTTGACACTTACTCCCAGGGAAGGCCGAAATCGCAGCCCGGGGTGACGGCCGGTCCTCGCGTGCCGGCAACGATTTCGACGGTGTAGTCAGTGCCTGACAGGAGGATCATCGGATTCGCCTTGTGGTCAAGCGTTCCACCAGCCCAAACTGAGAATGGAACCGTTCCTCCGGCCGGGATGTCGTTGGTAAAACTGCTGATTGTGCTTCCGGCGATGCGCCCCTCGGCATCCCGGACAATGCCTCGCACCATGGTGTCCATTGCAACTTCATCGCTACGGTTATTGAGCTCGCCCCCAAAACCATAGACGTCCTCAGTGACGATCTCGTCAAGGGGGATAATGCTCAAGTCGAGCTTCTGCTCAAGCAGAGCATACTTGCCGGGTTCGGCAGGCGTGCAGAGGGCGAAATCGGCAGATGCGAGAGATGCCTCCGGGCCGATATTGTTCGGAATGGCTCCGAAGACGGGCACGGTCTCATCCGCCTTAATCACCGGAATCATTGGTGAAGCATGGGCGAAGCCAGCACCCTCCTTGTCGTCGACAGCATAGACGAGGCGCAAAACAGGAGCATCAATCATGCGGCTAGTCGTGTTTCGGATCTCGCCAATGATTCGGTTGAAAGTCGACGACGAATGCATCCGGTAGTCGATCAGGGTGATTCCGTCACCGAGATCAATGGGAGCTGGCCTGACCGACAATTCTGACGTAAAGCTCGACGATTCCGGTATTGCGGATCTGTGAGACGTCGGAAAGTGTATGCCTGTGCCAAGAAGCGCTATGAATGTCCGTCGATCCACCGATACCAGCCCAGCCTTTAGTTCGATAGCCGCTCTCTGGGCAGTCGCCGAGTCCAGACGCTCTACTGCTGCCCATGGCAAATATAGTCATGCGATCCCTGAAGGAACGATCCATGGCTTCGTGATTCCACGAGCATTATCGACAACCGGTAGCAGCATGGTAGTCATGATTGATGAGAAAAAACTATCAGCTGACATCCCGAATCAATTCGATATTACGAACTGTAATTATCGTAGCTCCACAGTGTCCAGCCAATATCCAAGTCGAACCAGCCCTTTGGATTTTGCGACGTCGCCATCGGTCCAACGCAACCTAGATCGGCCAACAAGAGAACCTGCTGCCATGGAAAGGAGATCCAATATGCTATCGAGACTGGACATAGGCAGTCATTCGGGAAACGGAGAGTTATTTTGTGCTCGTTGCTTCTCAAAGTAATATGAGTCGGACCGTTCGAGTATTTGGACCGGCACTCGGTGAGATACACAATGTTCGGCCCTCCCTGTTGTGAAGGAGTTACTTGTTGTTGGGAAAATTCAACTTCCACTATTCCCGAGTTCGATGAATAGTAAGCGTTGCATTCGACATGAGTCATCCTGTCAACTATTTGATCCGCGAGGCAGTGACTAGGACTCCAGGACCGTTTCGGGGCACCAAAATAATTGGTAAGTATTCATTCAGTGGAATTCAAATCGAGATGCACCACGGCACCTCGGACCACTCAATATTCGGAGAGATATTTGCCACCGGTCTATACAATCCTCCTCCAGAAGTGGATCGAGTGTTGCCTAAGCAGTGCCTGAGGATATTGGACTTAGGCGGCCACGTCGGCTGGTTTGCCCTTTTTGCCGCGCTGCGTTATCCATCCTCTTCATCGCTGCTGGGCTTTGAAGCCGACGCAGGCAACTACCTTAGGTATAAGAAAACTTTCCATTCGATTGGCCGCGACTGGACCGTGCGTCATGCATTCGCTGCAGCAGAAAGTGGAACAGTTGCCTATACTTCCGACCATGAAGCGTTTGGAACCAAAGTAGAAGATGGAGTTGGCCCGACGGTGGAGTCTGTAGACATCCTTCCTTTAATCAGTGACTTCGACCCCGTAAAGATGGACATTGAAGGAGGGGAATGGGAAATTCTGACCGATCCCCGGTTCAGTTGCTCCATTGGCAACGCCATAGTACTTGAATACCATCCACGCCTTTGCCCCGGTCCTGACGCAAGACTAGAGGCGGAGCGGGTTCTTCGTACCGCCGGGCTCAAGACCATCCCCGTAGTCCATAATGAAGAGGGCGGCTACGGGATGATGTGGGGTTACCGGGTTTCCGGGTAGCCTCGATCGTGGTGGATTCCCCGCCAGACTCCTAGAGCAGCCTGATCGACGAGTGACCGTATACGCTCCGCTGCAACCGGGCCAGATCGACGTGAAGGCTGGCGTAGAACCGCCCCGCCAGATAGCGGTTGTTTCTCACTTTACCGGAGGGGAGTCTGTTGAAATGCGGATGGTCCAACGCAAACTTACTTGCCACTGTTCTCGGGGCTAGTATCATCTGAGCAGATGGCCTCTACCCTACCTCTCTCTAGGCCAGGAGGTTTGCAACAACTCTGAAGATGTTCGTGTTCAGTCTATTAGCGGCTTGGAACAACCGGTAGACTAATGCTCGAGTACAATGCCCAAGAGTTGGACGTTCACTTGCGCAACCATGTCAGACGACGCCAACAAGTCGTCTTTCGACGTAACATCCACCCGCCCGACGAGTATGATTGCATCACAGTTCGATGCCACGCGCATTGCGTCGCTGTACGCTGGTGCCGGTGGCACGTCGATTAACACCACATCAGAGTCCTCTCCAACTCTCTTTAGTATCGAGGCAAACTGAAGTGAACTGAGTAACCGGTAGGGACTTCCATGCGGCACGCCCGCTGGTATCACGGTTAGGTTATCTCTGACTACCACTCCAGGAACAAGCTCGCCATCTTGAGGACTTGTCAGCACAGACCACGTATCAATCTGATTACCGATTGCAAAGATTTGGCGTTGTTTCGGCTCCCGTAAGTTCGCGTCCACGATGGTCGTTCTTAGCCCTGACTGTGCCAATACAATGCCGAGATGAGCCACTAG
>JAUJLY010000312.1 GCA_030447145.1 Thermomicrobiales bacterium | reverse complement strand
ATAGCCGAACGCTCCAAAGCACCCCGGAAAGCGGCGATCGGGCGGGCTGGGATGGGGCGAAACGCCGCAAGGGCAGCAAGGTCCATCTCGCCGTCGATACCCTTGGCCACCTGCTTGCCCTCCATGTCACGCCCGCCACCGACCAGGACCGGGCGCAGGTGGCTGAGCTGGCCGCGGCGGTGCAGGAGGCGACCGGCAAGACGGTCACGTTGGCCTACGTCGATCAGGGCTACACCGGGGAGACGCCCCGCCAGGCCGCGGCCGACCATGGTATCGCCCTGGAAGTCGTGAAACTGCCCGATGTGAAGCGCGGCTTTGTGCTGTTGCCCCGCCGCTGGGTGGTGGAACGGGACTTTGGGTGGATGAGTCGCTTTCGACGCCTGGCGCGTGATCAGGAACGATTGGCCGACGTGTTGAAGGGCTTTCATCTGCTGGCCTTTACGATGCTCATGTGGAAACAGGGGCTCCCCATGCTGAGCGTGCTCTGAGGTGCATAACAGCCTCTAGGCAGGGACAGGTGCGGTGCCCTCCCTAAAATGGGTGAAGTCCAGCTCACGAATAAGGGGGATAGATCAATGCTCGGAGGGCTGAGCCGGTTTGGAGATTGGGGGAGCTAGCGGGCGAAGGGTGCCCCGGCCCGGTCGACGAACGCCAGGAGGGCCGCGAGATCGAGATCGTCGGCGCGCTCCTGGTGGCCGGCGAGGCTGCTGGTGACCTGTCGTGCGCCATCGGGGTAGAGCACCACCCACGCAGACACACATCGTTCCACCAGTTGCGTCAACCGGTCGCAGATAACGAGCAATGGGGCATGCTCCTGCACCGCCGCGTCGAGCTCATCTGGTGCAACCTCGAGCACGTGCAGGTGAGGCCGCGCTGCCCGGAAGGCGCGAACCAGGGCCTGCCGGTACGCCAACGGCTCGTTCGCCAGGAGGATGGGTTGCGAGCACGGGTCAGCAGATAGCATGGGTATCATCCATACGAATCGCGGGAAACCCGGAAGCTCAGGCTGAGCGTCGCGTGGTCTCATCTGGGAAACAGCCTAGCGGAGACGCACCCGGTGCACATCCCTAATAAGGGTGAAGTCGGCTCCCCAGCTTACAGGCACTAAGGGTGTCGCTCGCTTTCGCGGTCGATGGAGACCAGGTCGTGACGCACGGCGACAATCAGCGCCTCGAGGCGGGACTCAGCGCCCAGCTTCCCGAGGAGATTGACCATGTGGGTATGCACGGTGTCCTTGCCGATCCGTAGGCGGGCGCCGATCTCCTTGTCGCTCAGCCCCTCACCAAGCAGGGCCAGAACATCCCGCTCGCGTGGCGTCAACCTCCCCAGCCGTTCTGTGCGTGCCCTGCGCTGGGCCCCCTCGGTGCGAGCCTCCCTCAGCAGTGCGGCCAGTTCAGATGGTGACAGGAGCCAGCTTCCAAATGCCAGTTGGCGAACAGAACTCACAATCTCCTCGATATCAACGCTCTTGTGCAGCATGCCAGCCGCACCTGCCTCGACCACCCGTGCGAGGATGCTTCGTCCCGCGCTTGCCGTGAGGACAAGCACCTGGGCTGCAGGGTGCGCCGCCTGCAGCACGTGAATCAGGTCCAGTCCAAACCCGTCCGGCAGATCGAGATCGAGCACGGCAACGTCGACGCCAGGGACGGCGTCGATCACTGTGCGTGCGTCCGCCACGGTGCGGGCCTGGCCAACGACCTCGATGTCCGGTTCCAGCGAAAACATGAGGCCCAGCGCCTGCCGAAAGGCACTGTGGTCATCGACAAGCAGCACGCGAATGGCATCTGCACCGTTGGGATGAGGAGGATGCTGTGTCATCGCACCACCTGCAGATCAAAGGTAAAGACGGTGCCTTGACCCGGTTGGGAGGACACCCTCAGGTCCGAGCCATGGGTCTGCAGGATCTGCCGAGCCAGGTACAGGCCGAGACCCGATCCCGGGGTGTGACTGTCTTCAGCATCACGGCCCCGCCCAAACTTATCGAAGATCCGGTCGGCATCCTCGGCAGAAATACCGGGACCCTTGTCGGCCACGTCAATATGCACATGGCCTTCCACCGCGGAGGCGCGGAGCTCGATGGTCGTCCCTGGCGGCGTGTGCTTGGCCGCATTGCCGAGAAGATTGCGAAGCACCTGTCCGATTCGCTCCGGGTTTGCCTCGACTTGCATCGCCATCGCCTCCACCTCGCAGTCGTCCCGGACAGGATGTTCATCGATGAGCGTCCGGGCGAACGCGGCCGCATCGGCGAGGAGGACCGCGACCGGAACGGGACGCATCCGAATGGCAAAGTCATCACGCTCGATCGCCGATGCCGTCTGCACATCGTTGACCAACCGCTGCAGGAGGTGCGCCTCGGCGCGGATCGTCTTGAAAACCGTGGGTTGCTGTTCGGGCATCAACGCCCCGCGCGCCGCGAGGTCGGCAAGGGCCCGAATCGCGGCGACGGGTGCACCAAGTTCATGGGCGACTATTGCCGAGAAGTCGGCTTTCAGCGTCGCGAGTTCCTCAAGGCGGCGTGCGTAGTCTTGGGCCGCCGCCAGGACTGCCGCGCGCTCGTTAGTCAGGCGCGTTCGCTCCGTGGCATCTCGCACGAACGCGGCGATATAGGGGGCAGCACCGTTGGCGGGATGCCCATGGGCCAGTGGCGCCAGGCTCAGTTCGACCGTGATCTCGGTGCCGTCCTTGCAAACGGCCGGGACCTCAACAGGAGGATCCCGGTCGACCAGGGGACCATGCCCGGTTGCGGCGTACCGGGCGAATCCGGCACGATGGGCTGCACGCAGGCGATGGGGAATCAACCGCTCCAGTGGCGACCCAACCGCCTCCGCCGCAGACCAGCCGAAGAGGCGCTGGGCAGCGGGGTTCCAGAGCACGATCTCCCCCGTGGTGACATCACCGACCACCACGGCATCCCGCATGGTCCAAAAGAGGAGCCCGATGCCGAGATCTTCAGGTTGGATGTGTGATGAACTTGAGACATGCGTGACGATGGACGAGTGATCAGCGTCATTGGACCCATTCGCCGAGGACGACACGCTTATCTCACTCCCATCTGATCGGGCACGGTTGCTTTGCGCAGTATGACTGTACTGAACTTAAGTATGCACGAAGAATACACCAAAAAGTATGACGATGAGGGAGCATCTTTGTTGAGCGGTGATTTTTTCGATGGGTGCATGGAGTAGCGGAATACAGCCAAGCAAGCGCCGGCTCCTTCCTGGGGAAACGTTGCATACCCCCTTCATCCGGTGCCCCCACGTGTCCGATTAGTGACTGCTTACTGCTCCTGAAAGCATTGCCACACTGGGAGTTGATCAGTAACCAATGGGTGGTATACGCTGCACAACGATGCTCTATCGCACATAAGAGTCCGGACCGGTGCTGATCTGCTCAAGCCTGTTCTGACCTATCGACGTCGGTGGTTCACCGTCCGATGCGGAGCACGTCAATGCCCACCAACGATCGATCAGGAGCCGACGGTACTGCCCGTTCTCCTCTCAAAAGCACGCCGATCGACTCCTCCCCTCAGGGTCCTGCATACCGCAAGGAATCCGGTTCTGCGCCAGGGCAGGGCGAGGCTTCGGACAAACCTGGCGACGAGCAGGATTTTGGGGCATTCGTGTCATCAATGGCACGCTCCTCGCCGGATCGTTTCAAGACGCCAGCACGCTTGCCTGCCAAGCAGCCCCAGTCTGAGCGTGAAGGCCGTGACGCTCCTGGGCCTGTTCCCCGAAGGCAGCCGGAGCGATCTCACCGCTCCTGGCGCAACTCGGTCGCAGTGCCAATGGCTGGCACAGCCTTTGGCACGCGGAAGGACGGAGGATCTTCATCCGGCGACGGAAGACTCGTCAGTGGAGGATCACCGGGGAGAGGGGTTCCCCCATATCATGTGGTGATGGTGCTCATTGGCCTGGTGCTGCTTCTCCTCATCACCGTGTCCCTCGTGAATCGCGACGGCAATACCGCGCAGGACCGTGAGGTGCTGGAGCAAACCCCAGAGACCCTCCTTGGTCTCAGTGGTTCATCACCTGACACTGACGTTCCTGTCCCGTTGACACCGGCTCCGGACGCCCAACTCATCGCAAGTCCCCCGGACGAGCTTCGGCGTGGTGGTGATAACCAGCGTGGTC
>JAUJLY010000029.1 GCA_030447145.1 Thermomicrobiales bacterium | reverse complement strand
CCCCGTCGATCCGGACTACGTTCCGGCATTCTGATCCATGATTGAGTGAAGAACGACAGAGCGGCGACTCCGGATTCCCGAGTCGCCGCTTTCTTGTTGGCGTCTCCTCATGCAGCCGTACCCGGTTTGCCTCTTGCGTCTGCGGCAAAGGCGGGTATGATCGGTTTTTCCATCGGCTCACCGACATCATTCAGTTCAAAGGCACCTATGGAGAGTGCGAATGCAGGAGCGTTTCAGGCACAATCATGCGGCAGGCTCCTCGCATGGACGTCCAATGGCCGTGGCAGCCGTAGCGCGAAGTGACGATTGGCGCACTGCGCTGGACTCCCTGCTGCATACGACGCTCGATGGCCAAACGACCGCGCCGGATCTCGTGGTGATCTTCCCCAGTAGCGTTTACGCCGATGATTACCCTGATCTCATTCGTGCCACCTGGCAGCGTTCGGGGGCAGGCTGCCTTATTGGGAGTTCCTCTCGTGGAGTCATTGCAGGATCAGTCTGCTACGAGAGCGAGCCATCGATCTCGATGCTTGCGCTCTGGCTGCCCGGGGCGACACTGACGCCCGTGCGGTTGCATCAATCGATGCTGGATGCATTCGACGGCCCCGATCTGCAGGACGGTCTCTATGGTCCACCCCTGGCTGAGACCCGTGGCTGGATCCTCTTTGCTGACCCGTACAGGATGGACGCCCAGGATGCGGTGCGCCGCCTCCGCTCCCGGTATCCCGGTGTTCCAGTCGTCGGTGCCCTCGCATCGACCCTGAAGCAGGATCGCCAGGTCTGGGTCTTCTTCGACGACCAGGTGTTCGACGAAGGGGGGGTCGCGCTTGCGATCGGCGGGCCCTATGACCTTCAGGTCGTGGTGTCGCAGGGAGGGGACCCGATCGGCGAGCCATGGACCATCACCGGTGCCGAGCGGAACCTCATCACATCGATCTCCAATCGTCCCGCTGTAGACGTGATGCGCGAGACAATCGACGCCTTGCCCAAGGATGTGGGTCTGGAGGTCGAGCGCAACCTCATGCTCGGCTTCCCGGTCGACGAGTATCAGGAACAGTTCCACCGGGGTGATTTCGTCATCCGGGGATTGCTTGGCGTCGATGAGGAACGTGGCGCCCTGGTCGTGGGCAGTCTCCCTCGTCGTGGGCAGACGGTGCAGTTCCAGCTACGCGATGCCGGGAGTTCTGCGCTGGACCTGCAGCAGGTGCTCGTGGATGCCCGTGCGTTGGTCGGCGAAAGCGACGTGGTTGCCGGGATGATCTGCACCTGTAAAGGCCGTGGCACCGCCATGTTTGGTCGCCCGGATCACGATGCGCGTGCCGTTCGGGCAGCCTTTCGCGACCTCCCTTTGGCGGGGATGTTCTCCTTTGGCGAGATCGGTCCCGTACGTGGCGTGCCGGCCCTCAACGGGTTCGCGATGTCGCTGGGGTTGATTGTGCACCGGGATGAAAGCTCCCCGAAACCCGGTGGTCATCCGCGGGCATCGGGCTGACATTCCTGCGGAAGTCAGCCCCTACACCGGTCCACGGAGAAAATCTGGGCTGCCGGAGACTACCCTCGGCTCAGCATGCGCTCGCCAAGGGCGGTGGCAAGAAGGTGGAGCGCGATATCCGTGCTGTAGCCCGAGGCATCGAGTGTTGGGTTGAGCTCGACCAAATCCATTGAGCGGATTGGTCCTTCCCAGGCACCGAGATAGCGCAGCACCTGCGACGCCTCCCGGACAGTCAGCCCGCCGGGGTAGCGAGTGCCGGTGCCCGGCATAAAGGCGGGATCAAGCACGTCAAGATCGAATGAAAGATGAATCGCGTCGACGCCCTGGCACTCCAGATGATTCAAGGCGGCCTCAAGGCCGGGGAGGATCCCCTCGTCGTTCCACTCGTCCATCGTGTGGGCGAAGATGCCATTCTTGGCAATGACCTCTTCTTCGCCAGCGTCGATATCCCGAATCCCCAGCAGGCAGATATGCTCCGGCTGAATCATTGGCACCTGGCCGGCGAGAAGGGAAGCCCGCCGCATGCTCTCCGGTGCCAGGCCGATCGCGGTGCCAAGTGGCATGCCGTGGATATGCCCGCTAAAGCTGCTCTCCGGGGTGTTGAGATCCGGATGGGTATCGATCCAGAGCACACCCAGCTTCGTTGCATGACGGGCAGCGCCGCCAATGCTCCCCATGGCGACGGCATGGTCGCCCCCCAGCGTGAGCGCCAGGTGGCCGTGCTGGATCGCGGTGTCAACCGCATTGGCGAGGGCAGCGTTGGCGTCATCGATTGCTGGCTTGAAGGTCATGTTTCGCTGGTCGATGCGCGCGAGCGCATCATCCAGCTCCACAACCGGGATGGTAATGGCGGGCCGCAGGCGATCCCGCAAGCCACTGTACTGCGGGGAGATCCAGCGGAGCTGGAGGCCATCGCGTAGCACAAGGGCGCCGTGGTCAACGCCAGGCACCTCACATCCGTACCAGAGCGGTATGGCGATGGGCTGAATCGATGCGGTGAGAAGACGGTTGGTCGCGGCAGTGCGTGCTGTTGTTACGGTAGAAGCTGTCATCAATTGAATATCACATCTGTCTTGGCGCCGCGATTCCAAGCAGGGCAAGCCCGTTGCGCAGCGTAGTACGTGTCGTTGTGACAAGAGCAAGCCGGGCGCTACGGACGGGTTCTTCCGACTGCAACACCGGGCACGCATGATAAAAGTCGTTGAAGCGTCTCGCGAGCTCGTAGACGTAGTTGGTGATATGGAGAGGGCGATGCTCGTCGGCCGCGCGCTGCACGATACCCGGGAACTCGGCGATCTGCTGCAGCAGGCTGAGCTCTTCGGGCTGCAACTGGCCAAATTCGATGCTGTCGATCATGCCAAGGATGGCTCCGTCCGTGACTCCCGCATGCTCGAGAATCCGGCAAGCCCGCGCATGAGCATATTGAATGTACGGCGCGGCGTGCCCGTCGAACGACAATGCTTCATCGGGGTCGAAGACGATGACCTTGTTCCCATCCCGGGCCAGCATCACATACTTGATCGCCCCGATTGCGATATCCTGCGCGATCTGCTGCTGTTGCTCCGCTGGTAACGAGGGGTTCTTTTCCTGGATGACCGCACGTGCACGCTCCAGCATCGCGTTTCGGACATCCTCCAGCATCGGGGCATTGCCCTTGCGCGACGATATGACGCCGGTCGGTAGCGTTACGAACTCGTAGCTCAGGTGCAAGCTGTTCGCGGCCTGCTCGAAGCCGTAAAGCTCCAGGATCTTGGTGATCTGGTCGAAGTAAAGCGATTGGCGGACATCGACGACCCAGATGGACTGGTCGACACCGTATTCCTCGAATTTTTCCTGCGTCAGCGCGAGGTCTTTCGTGGAGTAGAGGGTGGTGCCATCCGATCGGAGAATCGGCAGGGTGTGGTAGGTCTCCTTCTCCAACCCCAGCCGCTCATCGATCTTGACCACCGGGAGTCCATCGCTGATCTCCGCGATACCCCGCTCCAGCAGCTCGCGGACGATCTGCCGTCCGGCATCCTCGATTGCGCTCTCCCAGAACCAGGCATCGAAATGCGCGCCAAACTCGTCGAAGATCTCCTTGAGCTCATCGACGCTCCAGCCGCGGGTTTTCTCCCACAGCGCCACAAAGGCAGGATCCTTTTTCTCCCATAGCTGGAAGGTCGCATGCTCCTGCTCAATCCAGGTAGGTACCTGCGGCCACCAATCAGCCATATGGATGTTGAGCTGCTCCCATTCCGCCAGGTGATCATTCGGCGCGCTGGCACCATCCTCAGCGGCCACTGCAGCCATCTCCGCCTCCGACCGCAGCTGCTCGCCGACGATGGGCCAGAAGGTGACCAGCACGTTCTCATCGCGCAGGTCCTCGACTTTGATCTCCTGCTGCGATGTGATGCGCCCAAGGAGATAGGCAACATCCTCCCCCTCGACCTGCTCGCGCCAGAGGTTCTTGAGCATCTTGTCGACGGCCTCCACGAATGCCTCATCCTCCTGGGTGACCCTGTGAAGGACTGACAGGACATCCTTGCGGAAATTCAGGCGATTGACTGACTCGGCGTAAATCTCCCCGAGCCACCGCCCCCGTGACGCGTTCCCCTCAGGCTCCTCCCCTTCATGAAAGGCGCTGTAGCACCAGAGGCAGCGGACGACATGACGGCCGATATCGCCGATATATGTCACCGGCATGGTGGTAAAACCGCCAGCCTCACTGATGTTGGTGACGGCGACACCGAGGCAGATGTTTCGCAGGTGTCCGACGTGGGCCGCCTTGTGTGTATTGAGCTGGGAATGCTCGATCATCACCTTCTGCCGGCGCGAACCCGGGGTGGCATGACCGTAGGTCGCGTCCGCTGTCAGGACCTCGCGCACAAGGTTGGCGGTCATTGAACTCGTGTCATAAGAGATGTTGATGTAGCCGTTGACGGCTTCCACCGTCGTGAAACGACCAGTCGTGCGGAGGGAATCGGCAACCGTTGCGGCAAGTTCCTGCGCCCGGTCACCTACCTTCTCGTTGACGAGCCTCTTGGTTTCCTTTTTGGAGAGACCCTCCAATGCCCCCGATGATTCAAGTTCTTGTGTCACCAGTTCCCCGGCGACCATGCGGGCGATCGTCGAGGCGCTTCCCCACGTTCCCTCGAATGGGAGCGGGCGCAGATCGATCGTCCGGGCTCCGGGTTCCACTCCGGCATCCGCCAATGCGGCACGAATGGCGTCGGCCGCCGCACGCTCCTCACGCGCGATGATGCCCCCGGGAAGGCTGGATGATGCTGTTTGGTTGGTAGGGGCATTGGCCATGGAGGTGATGTGACTCCTGATACGGAACAGGTGTGGAAGATGTTTCGGTGGTGCAAGAATGCGCAGGGCAAGCCCATTCTTGAGCGGGGTAATAATACCCTGTTGGGCCGCTTCGGGAGAAAACGGATGGGTCTCCGGAGGGTACTAGGGCTCCGGCTCGAAGTCGTCGCCAGCGCGGTCACTGGAGCGGTGCTGGAAGAGGATCGCCCCACCACCGAGGAGGAGCACCAGCCCTGCGATGAGAACGATCATCTGGTAATAACCAAAGCCCCGGCCGGTCCCGATCTCCAGATCATCCGCAAGGATCGCGAGCAGCGTGATGATTGCACCTGCCACGATCAGGGCGATGGCCATCATCCGTCGGCCGGGAGGTGAGGAGCGAGGTGTCTGCACCGGATGGTCCATCTATTCCACTCAACAGGAAGCATTCTTCATGCTTACCCTGTGGCGTGCGGGTTGCCCATTCAGACCGAAGTATACGCGAAGCAAGGGGATCTGGAACTTCCTTGATTCGCGACTTCCCGGCTGCCATGCAGTCATGTGGGGTGACATGTTCATCACTGAAGAAGGTGTGGTGCTCCAGTGCATGAGTTGGCCCGGATTGTGCTTGACCATCCCGCACGGCTTCGCTATACGTATCGTTGCCGCACTCGGCCAGGCGGCCAGGATTCGGTGGGGGACATCCAGGCATTGGAAAGCCCACCACGGCAAGATGGCTGATCGGCTTTCGCGTCGATTGGACGTGTTGTTGGGGATCTTGCAGCGATGCCCCAATCAGGATGGCCGATGCAGTAAAGTATTCTCGTAGGCACCCACCCGTTTGTACGGGTGGCTCCCTCGTATGCAGGTTCTTGCACGAACGGCGTAGACGCGTGCTGAGCTGATTATCGGTGGAGTGAATCGTTATCAGGCGGCGGAGAGTGGCTCGTAGCTGGTGATTCCCCTACGTGCCTTGGAGTAGTTCACCACACCCGGGGACGGATGTTGGTGCGGGGAGGCAGAATGGAACGGCATAGCCAGGACCGGGTAGAGCAGACCGGCCAGCCACGTCGGCGGGGGATGCTCAGCCGTCTGCTGACGCTCGGTACGCTCGCGCTAATGGCTTTGCTGGTGCTTGCGGGATGCGGCCCTGATATTGAGCCGCCCTATTCGCACATCAGCCCGGAATCACCATCGACAGAGGCCATTCAGGATCTGTACAAGCTGGTCTTCTGGCTGTCGCTTGTCGTCTTTGTGGGTGTCCAGTTCGCCGTGGTGTACATCGCCATGCGCTACCGGCGCAAGGCATCGATAACCAAGCGTCCGCCCCAGATCCACGGGAGCAGGCGTCTTGAGATCGCCTGGACCATTATCCCGGCGATTGTGCTGCTTCTGCTGCTGATCCCGACAATTACCTTGCTTTACGAGGGAGATGCCGCTGCCGAAGAGGGCGACATCGTCATCGATGTCTACGGCAAGCAATGGTGGTGGGAGTTCCAGTACCGCGAAGACGCCAACCAGGATGGACAGAGCCTGGGAGTCGTGACGGGAAATGAGATCACGGTGCCCGTGGGGCGGGAGCTGCAGCTGAACCTACAGACGAACAATGTGATCCACTCTTTCTGGATACCACGACTTTCCGGCAAGCTGGATTTGATCCCGGGGCACGTCAACACGCTTTCTATTACGCCGACCGAAGTTGGTGAGTACTATGGTGAGTGCGGCGAATTCTGTGGAATTCAGCACGCGTGGATGCGCTTCACCATCAATGTCGTGCCAGAGGACGAGTTTTACGCCTGGGTGAACAACTGGCGGACATCTCCACCAACCACTGTCCGGGGAGAAGCTACGGATCAGGTGGTCAAGGCGCCTGATGCCTTTGCGGTCTGCCTTGGCTGTCACCGTGTGAACGGTGTGGAAGGTTCTGTGGCCCCGCAGGGAATCGAAGCTCCACGCTTCATCGGTCCGAATCTCACGATGCTTCCCTGTCGGGAGACACTTGCAGCCGGCATGTTGGAGAACACTCCGGAGAACCTGGCGATATGGCTGAACGATCCGGGCGCGGTCAAGCCTGGAAACTATATGGCTGACGCAATTCAGCCTGATACCTTGACTGACGAGCAGATCGCCGAACTGGTGGAATATCTCTACTCGCTGGAACCCGAGGGCGGATGCACGAGCGCGGAGGGATGGACGGACCCAAGCGTGGCGTCCGAAGCCGCACCGGTGCCAGGTTCCTAAATCCTTCACATCGAGACCAGGCGTTGGCCGGCTGGCGCCTGCATCTTTCCCGCACAGGGCACCGGCACATGGATGTCTGATCGGATTTTCGTACAGAATGGTGAACGGGCAAGCGGTGGTATCCAACACCCTCCCGGGTACGAAGGGTAGGAGCGCAATATGGCGTCGATAGCGCAGCCACATGTGCAGTCACATCAGGCGACCGCACAGCCGGTGGTTCACACGCAACGGTCCGGTCTCTGGGACTGGCTAACCACCATCGATCACAAGAAGATCGGCATCCTGTACGGTGTCACCGCCATCCTCTTCCTGATGATCGGCGGACTTGAGGCCATGCTCATCCGCACGCAGCTCGTGTCGGCCGATAACACCCTCATCGGCCCCAACACCTATAACGCACTGTTTACAATGCATGGCACCACGATGATCTTCCTCGGGGTTATGCCGCTCAGTGTCGCGTTCTGGAACTACATCATGGTTCTGCAGATCGGCGCGCGTGATGTGGCATTCCCCCGCCTCAACGCGTTCAGCTACTGGCTCTTCCTGTTCGGTGGGATAGTGCTGAACATGAGCTGGTTCTTTGGCGTCAACGAAGTTCCGAATCAGGGGTGGTATGGCTACGCGCCGTTGACCGAGGAGGCCTGGAGTCCCACCCGGGCGGTCGACTTCTGGATCCTGAGCCTGCAGATCCTGGGCGTTGCCTCGATGCTGGGGGCGTTCAACTTCATCGTGACCATCCTGAACATGCGTGCACCCGGTATGTCCCTCATGCGCATGCCGATGTTCACCTGGACCACGCTGATCACCTCGATCCTCATTATAATGGCGTTCCCGGCAATCACCATAGCTCTGGTTTTCCTCATGATGGACCGCTGGGTCGGCACAGGGTTCTATGCTCCGGCCGCCGGTGGTGATCCCTTGCTCTGGCAACATCTCTTCTGGGTCTTCGGGCACCCGGAAGTGTACATCCTGATCCTGCCCGCGTTCGGTATTGTTTCCGAGATCGTCCCGACATTCTCCCGCAAGCCCCTGTTCGGCTATTCTGTTATGGTCTACGCGACAGCGGCCATTGCCTTCCTCGGCTTCGGTGTGTGGGCACACCATATGTTCACCACTGGCCTTGGCCCGACAGCGAACTCGGTGTTCAGCGCCACGACGATGACCATTGCCATCCCGACCGGTGTCAAGATCTTCAACTGGCTCGGGACGATGACCTTCGGGCAGATCAAATTCACCACACCGATGCTCTTCGCCGTCGGCATGATTTCCCAGTTCACGATCGGTGGTATCTCGGGCGTCATGCACGCCGTGGTGCCCCTCGACGCGCATCACAATGATTCTTATTTCGTTATCGCCCACTTTCACTATGTTCTCTTCGGCGGGTCGCTCTTCGGCCTGATCGCGGGTATCTACTATTGGTATCCGAAGGTCACTGGCCGGGTGATGAATGAGTCCTTTGGCAAGTGGAACTTCTGGATCATGTTCACGGGTTTCAACCTGACCTTCTTTCCGATGCACTTCCTCGGATTGCAGGGCATGCCGCGGCGCTACTATAGCTACGGTGAAGGCTCCGGTTGGGAGTTCTGGAACGTGGTCGTCTCATTTGGAGGCTTCCTGCTGGGCTTCTCGATGCTGATGCTTCTCTTCAACATCGGGCAGTCGCTGCGAACCGGCAAGCGCGTGGGGGCGAACCCCTGGGATGCGCCGACGCTTGAATGGGCGACGACGTCACCACCTCCGGTCTACAACTTCCGCGAAATTCCTCAGGTCGCGAATCGCGATCCCTTGTGGGCCGAGAAGTACGGTACGGATCACGAAAACGAAGACTCCGAGGTCGGTATCTCGATTGGTGGTCGTGAGCTCGGGACTGCCGGCGTTCCTGACGACAAGGACAAGGAAACGCTCCGATTGCAGCATGCCGCGGAGGAGGACGCAGGTCACGGCATTCACATGCCGAACCCTTCCTACTATCCACTCGTTGCGGCGCTTGGCATGTTCCTCCTGGCTGTTGGCATGCTGATTGACTTCCCAACGCTGATTGCACTTGGGCCTGTCGATTTCTCCATCGTCGCGGTCCTGGGACTCATTACCTTGATCGGTGGGATCTTCGGCTGGTCGTTCGAGCCGGCATCGGATTAGTACAACTGCGTGGGGCAGGCGTCACCTGAGGGGATTTGGTAGATGACTCAAGCGGTAGAAGTTGTACACGCCTCCGGCGGAGCAGGGCACGCCGCGGGGCACGGCGGGGACGACCATACGTCGCACACCGCGACCGGTATCAACCATCGCAAACTGGCGATGTGGCTCTTCCTGGCATCTGACTGCATGTTCTTTGGGTCACTTATTGCGACCTACATGATCTATCGCGGTCGTGCCGAAGAGGTCTTCCGCGAAGGGGCGGGAACGGGACCGTTTCCGAGCCAGCTCATCGATATTCCGTTCACATCGGTGAGTGCCTTCGTTCTGCTCATGAGCTCCCTGACGATGGTGCTTGCGCTGGCGGCCCTGCAGAAGAACAACCTGCGCGGTTCCCGTATTTGGCTGGCGGCGACGTCACTCCTCGGGGCGACGTTTCTGGGTGGACAGTACTTCGAGTTCACGGAGTTCTATCACGAGGGCCTCTCACTGCAGACCAACATGTTCGGTGCGACCTTCTTCACGCTAACGGGCTTCCACGGGCTCCATGTGGCAATTGGGGTGATCTGGCTTCTGACGTTGCTCTATGTCTCACTCAGGGGCGGGCTCAAGCAGAAGGATGCAATGAGCCTCGAAGTGGCCGGTCTCTACTGGCATTTCGTCGACATCGTCTGGATCATTATCTTCACTCTCGTCTACCTGGTTCCGTACGAGGAGATGGGTACGGAAGGTCTCGAGGAGGGCGGTGAGCACGGAATGCGACTGATTGAGTTTGGCCGCAACGCGCTCGGCACCTTTTTCTAACGCACGAATTCATCCGGGTCCGGAGTCACAGCCGGGTCTTGTGAAACGGAGTTGATGTATGGCAACCCCAACGGTTCCCGCCGAACACGATGCGACTGCCCACGAGCATCCATCGGAGTTCACCTATATCAAGATTGCCGTTATCCTCGCGATCATCACGGCGGTAGAAGTTGTCATCTACTACATTGAGGGGTTGCGGGGCATTCTCGTCCCCGCACTGATTGCCCTCTCCGTCGCCAAGTTCCTGTTGGTCGTTGGGTACTTCATGCACCTGAAGTTCGATGACAAGAAGTTGGCCTGGATCTTCGCTTTCGCGCTGATCACGTCCGTTGCTGTGTTCGTTGGTGTCTGGCTCATGCAGCACTTTGCGCGCGTTCAGCAGTTCGTTGGTGAGCTGATCACGTAATACAACACCCCGCGGCGACTGGCGCGTTTCGACGGTCGCCCGGATTGTCACCTGGGGAACAAGCAACTGCAGTTGAACACGTTCCCGGTATGGCGCGGACAAGCGTCAGGATCATTCATGTTTTCATTGCTGCCCTTGCTGCCACTTTTCCACGTTAGCGGGCTCGAGCCTACGGGCCCGTTCTATACCCACTGGATTCTTGATCCTGCGGTCGCTGTGTATATCATCGGGCTCACCGCCGCCTATCTCGCCTGGGTAGGACCGCTAAACCGCCGGCGCCCAGGTGCCGGGAACCGGCCAGTCACGCGGGGGCAGATACGCTGGTTCCTTCTGGGTCAGGTGCTCCTTCTGGTGGCCCTCGGTCCGCCGATCGATGACTGGGCACACTTCTACTTCAGCAGCGTGCATATGCTGCAGCACCTGTTGCTGATGTTTGCCGTGGTTCCCTGCTGGATCAAGGGAACGCCGCCGTGGGTCTTCGATCCGCTCGTCAGGCACCGGTGGGGCAAATACCTGCTGACCTATCTGCCGAGGGCGCTGCCCGCGTTCCTGTTGGCGTCGTTGATCGTCGTGCTCTGGCATATCCCGGCCTTCTACAATGCGACGCTGGAGAACGAGCTCGTCCATGCGATGCAGCATCAGTTCTTCCTGATCACCGGATTTCTCTTCTTCTGGCCGCTGATGAGCACTGTACGGGAGTCCCCGCAGCTCTCACCGCCAATGAAATGCGTCTATCTTTTCCTCCAGACGGTTCCGAGTGGCATCGTCGGGGCGACGATTGTCTATGCGGCTCCAGGGCTCTATCCACATTACGCAGAAGCATCCGTGCGGCCATGGGGCCTTTCGGTGGCGGAAGACCAGGTCATCGGCGGGCTCTTGATGTGGGTCGGTATGAATACGGTCTTTCTGCTGCTCTTGTCGGTGATCTTCCTGCGTTGGGCCAACGCTGAAGAGCGCAGGGACCGCGATGCACTGAGGCAGGGCCTCCGGCGACAGCGTATTGCTCCCGTCGCCGAGCCAACTGGCAGCCGCACCATCATTTCGTAATCCAGGGACGCGTAGACGCGACCGACTGGAGGGCACTATGGCTGTTCCACTGAATGCACCCTCGTCGCCGGAGTCCGAGCGTCTCCTGCGGGCTCTTGAGGCGGAACGGAAACGCAACGCCGAGGAGCGAATTACCGGGTGGACAGTGGTGTGGACGCTCTTTGGCTTTAAGCTGGGGACGGTCATCATCATCTGGTTCGCCGCTGGTGGGTCGGCAGAGGCGAATGCCTATATCGCGGTGACGAGCTGGTACTGGCTGGGGATCCCGATTGCGGCAATGAGTGGGTTGATTGCGTATCGTTGGAGGCTGAGGAAGACGCGACGAAAGGTGAGCCAGCTCCGCCGGTCGGAATTCACCAGCCACCAGGATGGCGATCGATCTGTCATGTTTAGTGATGAAGAGGTGCGCGAGTTCATGGCGCAGGAACGCCGGCGTGGGGAGCTCGGTCGCCCTGGCGAGAGGTGACCGATCAGTGCAGTGGACAAGTCGTCCGATGCACTCGACATTTGGTGGAACGTACGTTTGAAGAGTAGACGGGGGCATTATGGGGAATCTGCGACGCAAGCTCATTGATCCATTTGTGATACCGCTCGTGATCATCGGGGTGACCTTGGCCCTGTTGACGCTCATTGGGGAGAGCTTCCTCGGCGTTTTTACGCCTGGGCAAGAAGTGGATCGGATAGATCGCCCTGAGCTCTGGATTGGTATCGGTATCACCGTTGGCGTCATTGCACTCATGGCGTTCCTGGCCACACGCCCGGCGGGGTCGCTTGGCCCACTGGAGAAGGAGGTCGTGATCGGTTCCCGCCCGTTCGATGCCAAGCCGATGCCACCAGTTGATTCTCGCGTCCGCTCTGGTGAGCCGGGAACGATCAACGATATTGACGCGGGATACACCCTCTATGCATCCAGCGGGGCTCTCGCCACGGTTCGTGGCCTGCTGCCCGGCGGCGTTGACTATGGCAAGCGCTTCGCCGGTTTCATCTATACCGAGGGTAAGAATGGCGCGAGCGACGAGCTCTGGATCCCCGTTGAGGCGGTGTCCGCTGTCTACCCGGCGACTCGCTCCGCGTTCCTCGCGATCAAGGGTGACGAGACGGAAGCCTTCGGGTGGCATATGCCGCCAGAGACGGTGAGCCGCGGTCCGGTTAGGCACATGCCGGCGGCCGAGAAAGTCAAGGATCCCACGCGATTCCGTCAGAACCAGTAAGGCGATGAACGAGGGAGGGCCGGGACGAACGTCCCGGCCCTCTGTGTCTCCATTCCACATCGCTACGCACTGAGCAAGAGTGTGGCGTAGGCGGCCAGCCAGTGCTCCACCATGTAATCGCTGTCGACGACCTCGCCGATCGAGGCATCCGCATGGGTCCTGGCTGCTGAGATCAGTGGCGCGATACGGATATCCCCGGCGGGAAGGGACTGGGCGAGGCGGATGAGCGCCCATGCCCGGCTCAGGTTCAATCCGTGCAAGTGCGCGATCTGCCCGTCCGAGCTATCGGAGACGATCGCCGGAGTGAAGATCTGTGGTGGTTCAGAGAGGGCAAGTCCCGGCAGGAAGCGCTCCAGCCATGCGGGGAACGACTCTGCGGGAAGCACACGTGACATCAGCTCCGCCTCGCACAGCCCTGCGGAGAGGAAGTCGGCACCTGACGGCTCGTAGTGGGCCGGGTACTCCTTGTCCTCACCGAACCAGTGCATCGCCGACGAGCGAATGCTCTCCAGCAAGTCCGGCCGGCGGCGCCCCACCGCGTTCCAGGCGAGCGACAGGCCAAATGCCGTGTTACTGTGCATACCGATCCGCTGGGGGTAGGTCATCTTCGGAAGCCACGTGCCGAGATGATCCATGATGACCTCGGCCAAGGGTGCAATGGTGGACGCCCAGTAGCGACCATCCGGGTCATCCCAAAGCTCCAGTTCGTGCCAGAGCATCAGGAGCCAGCCCCAGCCGTAGGGACGCTCGAAGGATCTGTGCAGCGGGTTGTGGAAGAACACGACTTCCTGCGCGATGTTCTCTGGGGTCAGGAGCTCGCTCAGTGTTTGCCGGGCACGGTCTTCCATCCCGGGCTGCGGAAAGAGCCGCAGCAGGCGCACGGCGGTCCAGTGCATCTCCACGCAGGAGTGCCAGTCGAAGGAGCCATAGAACGCCGGGTGGAGTTCCCTGTGGGTACGATAGGATTCGGGCCCGGAGGCGACGATCCACGCCATGTGCGGATATTCCTGCGTGGCGTTGCTGGTGGCAGTATCGATGTAGGCGCTGGCGGCATGCCGCAGCAGCTCCAGGCGCGCCTCCTGATCGAACGTTTCGCCGGGCACATGGTCTACGGGCATGCTCGTTTTCTCCCCTGATTGAGTGATCGACATTGTCTCCATCGATTATTGACGAGGAGGGCACCTGTCTTGATTCCACGTGATCATCCCATACCTGTGTTGATAATCACCGGGCCGGTGGGAGCAGGCAAGTCAGCAATAACGCGTGCGCTGTCCGAGCTGCTTGAGCAGCGGTCTATCTGGCATGCCGGAATCGATATGGATTACTTGCGCTGGGTCTTTCCCAACCCGCCGGGAGACCACTTCGGCGCTCGCCTTGGGTTTAACAATCTGGCGGCCCTCTGGCCAAATCTGGCAGGGATGATGGCGGTCTGTG
>JAUJLY010000311.1 GCA_030447145.1 Thermomicrobiales bacterium | reverse complement strand
GTGCGACTTTGGACGTCGAGTTTGCCAAAGATCTTCCGATTGTGCCCTTTCACCGTGTCCAGGGCGAGGAAGAGCCTCCCGCTGATCTCTCGATTCGAGAGCCCCTGGGCGATGAGGTGCAGGACTTCGAGCTCGCGCTGGCTCAACGGATCGGCAAGGGACTGGGCAGCGGGCACATACGACAGGTCCTGGCGCTTCTGCTCTTCCGCTTCGAACGCAGCCAGGAGCTTGCCTCTATAGTCCGGCATCATGCCGTGAGCGCCCGCTTCGGACAGTAGGTGCGCCATCGACAACCCTTCATCGACAAAGAGCCGGATGAAGCCGCCCGGCCTGGCCAGCGCCAGCGCGTCACCCAGCAGCTGCACGGCCGTATCCTTTTCGTCATGCGCCTGGTGAGCGAGCGCCTGGAGCACCATCACCTTGAGCCGTTCATCCTGCCACCCCTTTGCTTCTGCCTGCTGGCGCACTGGCTCCAGCACCGCCAAGGCCGTGGATGGGTCTCCTTGGGCCAGGTGTACCCGGGCCTGGCTGAGGGGGAGATCGTGCGCCTGAGCCAGATGAGCGGCCGCCGCCAGATGGCCCTGGCGAAGCAACGTCAGCACCTGTGCGGCAGCAACATCAGGCATCCGAAACACGAAGTTATGCTGGCGCACGAACGCCTCGGCCTCATCCAAGAGAGCGGCTGCGCCGGGCACATCTCCCTGAGCAAGTTTCAGGCGGGCGAGAAACACCCCATTCGAGGCGACGGTGTCGACGCCTTCTGTTGCCATCTGCCGCGTCAGTTGGACGCACTGTTGCCCGTGCTGCTGGGCGGTGTCCAGATCATTCCATTGGTAGAAAAGCGGGCCAGGCCAAGATGCGCTTCGCAGGCCATTAGCTGCGGCGGGTCACCAGCCATTTGCACGACGCGCCTGTAGCTCTCGGCCGCCAGAGATAGCTGGTTGTCTGCTTCCTGGACTTGGCCCAGATTGATCGTCGCCGCCATGGTGTAGCTGGATTCCCCGAACGACTTACTGAAAGATATGACTTCGGTATAGGCCTGGCGGGCCGCGGCACGGTTTCCCGGGAGCTGATAGGCAAACCCCAGCGTCCAAGTAGTGGCAGTGCGGACAGTCAGATTGTCGGGGTGCAGATACTCTAGGGCGCGGCGCGATTGGGTAATGATGGTTTCGGCATCGTTGTGAATAACACCCAGCGTGGCCCGCATGGAGGCAATGCGTCCAACAACGTCCCGAGTCCTGTCGTCTAGTTCGGTGCCGTGCAAGGCTGTTTCAGCCACTTGGAGTTTCTGTCCGACGGTGGTATGGTCGACAAACAATGACACCGAGGCATACATCATCCACAACGAGGGTCTGGCATCCAGTACCGTCTTGGGTAGCGACTCGAGCCACTTCACTACAGGGACCACTGTGCCCCGAAAGTACAGGGGCACCCTCTCTCCTTCGATGAGGCGCTCGGCACGCGCAACATCATGGGCGGCCGCAGCATGCTGAAACGCCTCAATCTCCAGGTTCTGGTCTTCATACCAAACGCTGGCACGCCGGTGTAGCTCGGTTACATCCCCCAGCTTATCCCCTGTCGATGAAGCGATGCCCTGGTGCAGTCGCTGTCGCAGCAAATCAGCGAAGAGATGGTGATAGCGGTACCAGCGCCGCTCGCTGTCCAGGGGGACGAGGAACAGGTTGGCGCGTTCGATATATTCCAGGGTTTCTTGCCCCGAAGCCGAGGGGTCGAGCAGCACGGCATCACAAAGCGGGCCGCACAGGTTGGCGAGAATAGACGTGCGCAGCAAGAACGTCTGGACGCTTTCAGATTGCTGTTGCAGGACTTCTTCGACCAGATAGTCCAGCACGAAATGGTGGCTGCCGGTGAAGGATTGGATAAAGCCGGTGGTGTCTTGGTGCCCCTGCATCGAAATCGCGGCCAATTGTAGGCCGGCAATCCAGCCTTCGGTGCGGTCTTCCAATGCGGCGATGTCTGCCGCCGAGAGGTTGAGGCCCATCACCGGATTGAGAAATTCGGCGGCTTCCGAGACGGTAAATCGCAGGTCGGATGCGCGCAGTTCGGTCATCTGTCCCGGGGCGCGTAACCGGGCCAGAGGGAGTTGGGGATCCTCACGGGTGGTCATCACCAGGTGCATCTGTGGCGGCAGGTGCTCGAGCAGGAAGGCGACCGCATGGTCGACCGGTTTGGCATCAATGAGGTGGTAGTCGTCAAGGACGAGGACGATATGGTCCGGGAGGGTGGTGATCTCATTGAGCAGGGCCGTCAGCATCGATTCGATGGGCGGTGGCTGAGGGGATTGGAGCCCACCCAACACCCCTTCTCCGATATTCGTCGCAACCGTCTGCAAGGCAGCGACCAGGTAAGCCAGAAAGCGTGCCGGGTCGTTATCCCCTTCGTCCAGCGACAGCCAGGCGGTCAGTCGTCCGCGATCAGCGACCCATTCGCTGACCAGCGTGGTTTTGCCAAAGCCGGCGGGGGCAGAGATGAGGGTTAGTTTGCGGTGCAGGCCCTCGTTCAGTCGCTCGATCAGGCGGCGGCGAGGGATAACCTTGGGCCGGGGCCGAGGGATATAGAGTTTCGTGACTAAGACTGGCGTGGACATAGATTCATCATAGGACATACCGCAACGTTGAAACAGCGGCAAAACCCAAGTCGATTATGGACTGCATATGCGATGCGGACGTCCAGGGCCTCCCTCCGATCGGCAGGAAGATCGCGGTCCGATGGTGCTCCCCGTCATGCTGGATGACCGCAATGGGACTACACTGCTCAGACGTCCCCGCTGCGAGGATGAAACGATGACTCCACCCTGCCCCCCGTCTCGCTCCGGCTTTTACCTGCTCCTGCGCTTCTGGCACTGCTGGAGGGCGATCTCGTCCGGACCAGCACCATCGTTGGCGTGGAGATACCCCCCTTCTTCGTGACCCAGGCAGGACTCTGGCGCCTCCGCCTGCACCAGATCGCCACCGACCGGGCGTCCGTCCCGTGGCTGGTGCGGGCCGTGATCGCCCGCAGGGAGCAGCTTGTGGTCGGCCACGCGGGGTTCCACGGCCCCCCAGATGACGAGGGGATGGTCGAGATCGGATACACCATCCTGCTGGAGTTCCAGCGACGCGGCTACGGCCGCGCGGCAACCAAGGAGCTCATCCTATTTGTGGCGGCCATGCCGGAGGTGCGGGTGGTCCGTGCCAGCATTAGTCCGGACAACGTCGCGTCCCGAGCGCTGGTGCGCGGGCTCGGGTTCAGGCACGTGGGCGAACAGTGGGACGAGGAGGATGGCCGAGAGTTGGTCTTCGAGCACTTGCTCCGCGATGGCTGAGGCGAAGAGGGTTCAGGCGCCCAGCAGGGGGGAATGGTCTTTGTTGAGCTGTGCGGACAGACCCTAGTGCTGCCTCTGGCGTGCAGTGCCCGGTTCCCGTCTGGGGTGCGGACGTGAGCGCATCGGCTCGCCCGCCCTAGCCCGGAGAGCATCCGCTCTCCGTGAGCCTGGCGCATCACGCGTGACACACCACTAAGGTATCCCTGCCAGCGATTCGGCGATTCCATCGGTGGTTGGTACGGCTTCCGCGTTCGCTGCTCGGGAGCTTGCATGACCGCCCAGGAAGGCCTGAGGATGGGAGTAGGCTTGCGGTGGCTCCGTCCCCCGCCTGCAACAGATATAGGCCCATACCCCGCGATGGGAGGAAGTGCCTTCTCTGTCAGCGGAGACGTCTCCTCGGTGTGGATGGTGTTTCCCCGCGCGGCCCCTGACGGACGAGAGCGGCACTTCCAGAACATGCCACACAGCGGCCAATACGGCAATGGCCGCGACGTTGTGACTGAGGCCGTATCGAGAGCTATCGTCGCGCGATGTGGCTGCTAGACGCTTCTACGTCGATTCTGGCCCTCTTCCTCGCCGAGGACGGACTGCTTGTGCGGAGGTCGCCCCCTCGATAGACTGAATGTGAGGGTCCCCATTCCTCAACACACGGGCTGCGGGCGTGAGCCGGAGCGTCACGATGGTCTATCGGCGCAACATCCATCGATTCTAAATGTTTGTCGCGCTGACCAGGTTCGTGCTCTGGATGCCGATCTGGGTGGTCTTCTTCGAGCGCCGTGGCCTGTCGCTGAGCCAGATCGGCATGCTCGAACTCGTCGCCATCC
>JAUJLY010000310.1 GCA_030447145.1 Thermomicrobiales bacterium | reverse complement strand
CGTGTCATTGGGTGTGATGGCACAAGCGACAGGGCTGTCGGTGCAGTACTGTTCGCTGATTCGGCGGGGGCAGTACGTGCCACACCCGCGGCATTGGGACGCGATTGCGTCCACGATTCAGACCGAATCCAGCGGGGAACGAGGAACTGTCTAACGCGATAGACCAAATCCCCTTGTTCCTCACCGGAGTAACGTTGCCCAAGCCCGCAGCTATCCCGTGGCTTTAACGTTCTTCGAGCTTTTGCAGTCAGGCGGCTTGTGTATCCCCCTCGCCCGACATGCCCTTACGGACGCCGGCGATGTAGTCGAAGACCAGATCCTCGGTTAGGTCGAGGATGGTATCCACCAGTTGGGCCCCGATCGGGGTAGAAAGCGTTCTCAGTGGGATGCGATGACCGCCATGCAATGGGTTCTGGCAGCGCTCCAGCACGTACCGATCCAAACTCGACCACTCCCCATGCGTCGCGGAACTGGCGGGGGCGAACTGGAGTCGGTACTCACGTTCCATACCCACTTCTATCGCCATGTCGCGCGCTGATACAGCGCTGAAAGTCGTTTCGATGCTGACGTTCTGCCACTCCTCGCCAACCTCCCGGTTCACCTCCGCGTCGAGGTATGCAACGTACTCCTGAAGACCGGGCGGAGGGTCGTCCAGCGAATCGACATACTCCTCTACGTGCAGCTTGAGGAGTTTCAATCTTCCCCGGCCGTAGTCTTTGAAACGCGAGTACATGGTGGGATCGTCCCGCTTGAGGAGCCAGCGCAGCACGATGAGGCTCTCCACTAGACTCCTGACAATCGGGGCGCCATGTTCCCCGGACCAGAGGATGGGGGTCGAGGCGGCAGCGGCGGCCAAGCGTAATGCTCGTGACGCGATGCCTGTCAGTACTTCATAGCGATCGGGCGCGAACAAGTCTGGATCAGTTTGAGCGCAACGTCGAGAAACGCTTCGTGCAGTTTGACGGCCCTCGCGGAGTACTCGCGCGTCGCCTCGGAGACCAGGTCCGTGTCATCGGTGCTCATCATCGAGGCTTCATTCGTCGAGCACCGATAGACACGCCAATTCGATCGCCAAAAGGACTGCGCCCATTCCTCCGACAGTGAACAGTCCTCGTTCTCGGCTTTTGCCCCGATAAGGCCCATAAACATGGCTCGACTGAAGCTGTCGACCGTCTTCACCTCCTCCTTATTCAGCATGAACGGGTACTTGGGAAACAGATCAAGCGGGAGGTTAGCGTCCGCTGAAACGGTGATCTTATCCGCCCTGAAGTACCGGCCGACGACGATTGCCTTGGCACGGGTTGCGACGCGACCCCGACCGTCGAGCGCTTCGGTGATTACCGGACGCAAGAACGCTTCGGCTGTAGCCCCGTCCACTGACAGACCGCGATCCATCCATGGCTTGAGGAGCCATCGACCGGGCGCGTTTGGATACATCGCCAGGGCATGTGCAAACCCTTCTGGCATGGCCGAGTCATACAAACCTCGATCCACAAGATCAGAGAGAATCGAGTCTTGAGCCTCCTCTGGTACATGTCCAAGCGAAGACAGGCGTCCATCCATCACCGGGAATTCATCCTCAACATCATCACTTTCTTGTGATCCGATGACGCCATCGATTACGTTGAGGGTTCGTGCGATGATTGGAATTCCGACTATCTCCTCGTTGGTCGCGAGGACGCTACAGAGCCACAGCATGTCCGGCAGTGTGTGCTTCGGCCACGGAATCTCGCGCAGATTCGGCAGTGACTTGATCGGGGGCTTGAGAATACGGCCCTGCTGCGTATGAGCGGATAGAGGGGAGTTGTAGCGCTTCCGGTCTCGCCGCCCTGGTCTCTTGCTCTGCTTTCCCACGCGGTAACCCTCTTGACCGACTCCACGTGCCTCGATTCATTCGGCGACCAGATGGACCATCGGAAAGGAAGTATAGATGAGAGACGAAACACACCTGATGAACAGGCGGACGTCCCGTTGCACATGTCGGGAGCAGGCATATCGACACCGACCTAATTTGATCGATAGAATCAATAACTCAAAAAATATCGCCTTCAGGCCGCTGAACCGTAGGTCACGCTTCCTGTTGAAAAGTGCTCCGCATCAGGGGCATGTCGCTGCACGGCGGGCTAACGAGCTCAGCAGGTAAAACGTCCGGACCGAGGTCGCTTTGACGCAGCGTTTTCTGCTCAGCGAGTAGGGATGGGTCGCGCGCTTTCGGCGGCTTGCCCGCGACTACGAACGGCGGCCCGACACGTCCGCCGCCCTGCATTTCGTCGCCTTCGCCTGTCTGATGCTCCACCGATTGCTCACCGTCATCGCCCAAAGTCCATAATGGGCTCAAGACTTTCTGATGCGCACCAACGGATCGCGCGACGATCGCCCGGTCGCAAGGAGCTCGAGGGCGATGATCACGATTGAGTTGGTCGCGCACATGTACGCCGGGGATCGCCGACTCTGGACCAAGGATCAGGATCTCCGGCCGTTGAGTGAGCTCGGACGGCGGCAGGCGGCGCGGATGGCGGAAGCTCTCTCAAATGGTCCGGTCGATGGACTCTACAGCAGCCCGGCCCTCCGCTGCCGACAGACGCTGGAGCCACTTGCCGCGCGATTTGGGTTGCCGATTGTGACGATTCCGGAGCTCCGGGAGACCGACGGCTTCCAGCCACCTCCGGGCTGGGACGGCCTACCGCCAGACATGGCCCCGGCCATGGGGGGCGCTTACGCCGCGGGTCGGGCCTCTTCGGCCCTACGCCAGATCATGATTGGTCTGCCGGAGAGGCGGGTGATCGCCTGCTCGCACGGTGACGTCGTCCCGGCCTTGATCGCATTCCTGATCAGCGCCAACGGTCTGTCGCTGCCGCCAACCCACGTCCGCCGCGGCGGCTGGTACACCATCCGCGCCGACGAGGCGAACGTGAGCGTCGAGCACCACGACGTCCTCTTGGATTTTCCCATCTAGTGCTGCGTCAGTCCTCAAACTCCTGGTAGAGGCGGCGCAGAATGGTGCTGCCCGTGACCCCCGCCAGCGTCCAGAAGCTCGGCCAGGTCGGCACCTTGACCGAGGCAGTGCAGGGCGCGACCGGACCGCCTTCCCCATCTTGCGCTGATGCGACCAAGTCCATAACTGGCTCTAAGGTTCGTATGCCATGTCCACCAAGTGAGTGGCAGCGTGGTCGAGCAGGGCGGACACCAGCCACCCGCCCCCCGATGGTAGCTTCCGCGATCGCCCGATCGCACCTGTACGGTACAAGTTGGAGTAGAGGTAAGCCCATGAAATGTCCCCTGTGCGACGCATCGCTCGGTCCAGTCATGGTCGAGGGCATGCAGGGGCGGCTCGTTCTCAACCACAACCAGATGCCGGTCAGCAATCGCAAAATGCCCGTCAGCCAATAGTAACCATGCCAAACCTTATAGAAGTTTCCAGGAGCCCGAGGCCGTTACCCGGAGGACCGATGGCCGTGGTCTTTCCGTCGACTCATCTTCCTGGGAGGGAGTCTGTCGCGTAAGAGATTCTTCTGGTCGCTTCTTGATTCCCGCAGTGCTGGCCGTGTTCTGCCACGATCGAGCAGCTTCATGGAGAGGAACGAGTTCGTCTGCCATCTTCTCCAGGTTGACGTTCTCCCCCAAGAATGTGAACGTGAGAGGCTGCCACTGCAGGTTGCGAAGAGAGATGTCCCCGATAGGGGGGAGATCCGTACTTGAAAACCCGAAGGCGCTCCGGTTCATATCGATCATGTCGAGATTCCGCCCGGCTCCTTTGAGACACCAGGTTTCCAGTCGCTCGTCGAAGTGTTCCAGGCTATCACGAATACTTCGCACCCTTAGCCTGGACGACTCCTGAACACCGAGCACGCGCCTCAGAGCGTTGGCCCGTTCGCCGCGCTCGGGCTGGGTAAGCGGATGAGACCGAGCTCTACGCCCAAAACCCAGCTCCGGCGGCCAAAGGATCTTCGAGACGTTGGCAACATGGGTCAGGAAGGAGTGCGCCAGAAGGAAAGCGCGCCCGTTCAAGGCCTCAGGTTGACCCGCATAGACCTGAGGATGGTACTGGGCGTCAGAAGACAAGACCTGACGCTGGATGCGCCACAGGTCACCGAAGGCCCGCGCTGCCAACCCGCTCTGAACCTGGAGTTCCCGCATGAACACCCACGCCAACCTGCGATCAATGTCAATG
>JAUJLY010000309.1 GCA_030447145.1 Thermomicrobiales bacterium | reverse complement strand
GTTCAGGATCTGGTTCAACTCAAGTTTTTCGACTGCCTGATGTGATGCCACGTTCTCAACCGCATTCTTCTGCGCCGTGTCTTCGTTCGCCCACGACGAATCTCTTGCACGCTGTAATCGTACCGACCGTCCGTGTACTGTTGACACGAACACTTGTTCTTACTTATACTCTACCGTAACGCAGCTGAGAGTCCGCACCCGACCGAGCTTCGACGAAACGAGGACGCACCATGAAAAAGTTATCCGGGCGCCAGCAAGCCATCCTCGATTTTATCGGCGATTTCCTGGACAACAATGACTATCCGCCGACGATTCGCGATATCCAGCATGAGCTGAACATCTCCTCCACCAGCGTCGTCGATTACAACCTAAAGGTACTCGAAGACCGCGATCTCATCCGCCGTAACCGCAACATCTCCCGGGGCATTGAGCTCGTGGGACGGACGCCTGGCCGCAGCACGATGGTCAGCATCCCGGTCATCGGTCAGATCGCCGCCGGTCAGCCGATCCCGGTCCCCGAAGCTTTCTCCGAGTACGACGTCTCATCCATGATCGAGCTGAGCCCGGAGCTTGCGCCAAACAACGGCCACAACCTTTTCGCTCTGCGCGTCAAGGGCTATTCGATGATCGATGCATTGATCAACGACGGCGACATCGTGGTGCTGAAGCAACAAGCCACCTGCGAGAACGGCGACACCGTCGCAGTATGGTTGAAGGATGAGCGGGAGACGACCCTGAAGAGGTTTTACCTTGAGGGTGACAGGGTGCGCCTGCAACCAGAAAACCGGACGATGGATCCGATCTATACCGCAGCGGCCAACGTGGAGATCCAGGGCCGTCTTGTGAGCGTGCATCGCCAGGTTGACTAGCGGTGCTTGAACGGCCAACTCGAACAACAGCGTTCTCGTGCATTGTGGCGATTCCCATATACTCGGGAACCGCCACGCTCTCCCCGGCGGTAGTGCGTTCCTTTACGCCCCACTGAGGTGTCTTGTTGCTTTCCACCCTGCTTGCCGGCTTCGGTCTTTCTGCAAGTGCTGGTCTTAACGCCTATCTGCCGCTGCTGATCCTCGCGCTGGCTGATCGATTCACGACCATCGTGGAACTGGACCAGCCTTATGACCTCCTCTCCTCCAACATCGGCATCCTCGTCATCATGCTTATCCTGCCGGTCGAGCTCATCCTCGACAAGATCGCCCGCGTCGACCACTTGAACGATCTCGTTCATTCGGTGATCCGTCCAATCACTGCCGCAGTTGCCTTCATGGCCTATGCGAGCCAGGACCGCGATATCCACGCAGTAGGCGCGATGACGATTGGTCTCTTGATTGGTGGAGCAGTTCACTGGCTGAAGGCCGGCACACGACCCCGGATTTCGGCCAGGACGAAAGGGGTCGGCAACCCTTTCATCAGCATGATTGAAGACATGCTCGCGATCGCGCTGAGCATCCTTGCTGTTTTCCTGCCGATCGCGGTTGTGGTCGCCCTTCCTCTAGGGGCATGGCTGCTGACCTGCTCCTATCGGCGGATGAGCAGCGGCGAGTCCCGACTGATGTCCCTTCTCGGCAGCCAACAGCCGCCAGCTGGCTCAGCCCCATAGGGTTGCGTCGCATCGACTCAAGGTTTACACTATACCCAGTGCATAGTACTGGGGTGAGATATGCCTGTCCAGTTCAAGGATTACTACAACGTACTAGGTGTTGAACGCACCGCCACCGACTCCGAAATCAAAACCGCCTTTCGCAAGAAAGCGCGGGAGCTTCATCCTGATGTAAACAGGGACAATCCAGACGCCGAAGAGAGATTCAAGGAGCTCAACGAGGCCTACGAGGTTCTCTCGGACGCCGAGAAGCGACGGATGTACGACCGCTTCGGTGAGGATTGGCAACGCTACCGCGATGCCGGGGTCAATCCGGATGACGTCAATGCGAGCTACGGCGGCGGGGCGTCACAGCAGTCCTACCAGGACTTCGAGCAATGGTTCACAGGCGGTGGTCAGTCAGCTCCCAGCGGACCCTGGGAGTGGAGTGAGCGCGGCGGCTACCGGGAAACGAGCGGCCGGTTCTCCGACTTCTTCAACCTCCTCTTCGGCAACGAGGCGCCAAATGTGGGCGCCAGGGACCGGTTTAACCGGCCGCGTCCGATCCGTGGCGACGATATTGAGGTCGCGGCGGAGATAACGCTCAAGGAGGCAGCGGAGGGCACCGCCCGCAAGCTAACGCTCCAAACCCCTGCATCTTGCCAGACATGTGGTGGCACTGGGATCGCCCGAGGGGCGGAGTGCCCCACGTGTGACGGCACGGGCCAGGTCACGAAGAGCAAGACCCTTGAGGTGAAGATCCCCAAGGGAGTCAAGACGGGATCCCGTGTCCGCATCGCCGGCCAGGGTGGCCTGGGGAGCTATGGCGGGCCGAACGGGGATGTCTACCTCATGATTTCGGTGCGTGACGACCCCAACTTCGAACGCATTGGCGACGACCTCAAAACAACCGTTCGTGTTCCTCTCTTTACTGCTGTTCTCGGCGGCGAAACCGTCGTGCCAACCCTGGATGGACGCGTCGCTTTGACCATACCCCCTGGAACCCAGAACGAGAAAGTTTTCCGGCTCAGGGGCAAGGGACTTCCCAAGTCTGGCAAGGGCGCTTCAGGACAGGGCGATCTCCTGGCAACCGTCCACGTGGACCTGCCGACCGATCTCAGCGAGGAAGAAACGAAACTCTTCAAGCAGCTCAGGAATCTGCGACAATGAACCACTGTGGGCAAAGGTGGTGATCGCCAGGGCGCGAACACACCAGACCACACCAGCGTCCGCGCTCAAACGGCCAGCGAAGACTGGGACATTGGTAACAACAAGAGGCGCAATGGCCGGGGCGACCCGGCCATTGGCATGTCTCTACTGATCACCGGAGAAAGGGCACATTATGCCGGCAACCGTCATCATGGGTGGACAATGGGGAGACGAGGGCAAAGGCAAGCTAACCGACGCGCTCGCCTCCGGTGCGGCGATGGTGGTGCGCGCTAATGGCGGTAGCAACGCCGGGCATACCGTCAAAACGGACCAGGGCACGTTCAAGTTGCACCTTGTTCCCTCTGGCATCCTCAACGGCGATGTCATCTGTGTCATCGGTGCCGGTGTGGTCATTGAGCTCAGCACGCTGATCGGCGAGCTCGACGACCTCGCCGACCGAGGGGTAGACACGTCTAACCTCCGTATCTCCGACCGTGCGCATCTTGTCCTCCCCTACCATCCGGAGATCGATCGGCTCGAGGAAACACGGAGGGAGTCGGATCTCATCGGCACTACCCTGCGCGGCAACGGACCCGCCTATGCCGACAAGGTATCCCGCCATGGCCTGCGCGTCTGTGATCTTCTCGATCCCTCGATCCTACGCCGTAAGCTGGCGATCGAGGCCGACGCCAAGAACGAGGTCATCACCAAGGTCTACGGATCGGAGCCAATTGACTTCGATGACCTCTACCAGAAGCTCACGCAGTCAGCTGAGAGGCTCATTCCGTTCATCGCGCCCACGGAAGTCCTCGTGCAGGACACCTTGCACGCCAACAAGGACGTGATCGTCGAATGCGCCCAGGGAGCGATGCTGGATATCGACTACGGAACCTACCCGTTCGTCACCTCGTCATCCCCAACGGCAGCGGGAGCCTGCCAGGGCGCCGGCGTTGCCCCAACACAGGTTGAACGCGTGATCGGGGTATACAAGGCCTACAGCACTCGTGTCGGTGCGGGACCAATGCCGACCGAGCTCACCGACGAAATCGGGGAGCGCATCCGGCGACGGGGTAACGAATACGGTACCACCACCGGACGCCCCCGGCGTACCGGTTGGTTCGACGGAGTTGCTGCACGCCAGACAAGCAGGCTCAGTGGGGTCACGGAGCTGGCTGTCACCTTGCTGGATGTTCTCGACATGTTCGACGAGATCCGATTCTGTTCCGGTTACAGGCTCGGTGGCGGCGATCTTACCCATGTCCCCGCTTCGCTGGAACGTCTGGAAGAAGCAACAGCGACATGGGAGACACTTCCGGGTTGGAACAGGGATACCACGGGCGCCCGCCACTACAGTGACCTCCCGGAAAATGCACAGGGTTATCTCGGAAAGATCGAAGAGCAACTCGGGGCACCAGCGCGCTATGTAGGTGTGGGGCCGGCTCGCGAACAACTGATCGACA
>JAUJLY010000308.1 GCA_030447145.1 Thermomicrobiales bacterium | reverse complement strand
TTTTGTTCGCTGGGAAACGGTGATACCCCGGCCATCAACCCACCCTCGGGTTTCCTGCACCAGCTCCTCTCCTACGGCCACCGCCTCGCGCTGACGCTTCTCCTCGAACCGTAGCGCTCGCTCGACGGAGCGAAATGAGTTCATGTTCTTGATCTCGACCTTGGGCCCGATATAGCTGCCGTCCTTTGCACGGATGGAGATATTGGCGTCGCATCGGAATGCGCCCTCCTCCATGTTCCCCGTCGAGGCGCCGATGTACCTCAGGATCTGACGCAAAGCCGTCAGGTACTCTCGAGCCTCCTGGGGGGAGGTCAGGTCCGGTTCGCCAACGATCTCCATAAGTGGCACACCGGAGCGGTTAAGGTCCACGAGGCTCAGCCCTTCGCCCTCTGCCGCGTCGTGCACCAGCCGGCCGGTATCTTCCTCAATATGGACGCGAGTGATCCCCGTGGCGCGCGTTTCACCATCGACCACAAACTCAATTGTCCCGTCGACGCAAAGTGGCAGGTCGTACTGGGAAATCTGGTAACCCTTTGGAAGATCGGGGTAAACGTAGTTCTTGCGATCAAGCTTGCTGTACTCGGGGATGGTGCAGTTGAGCGCGATCCCGGTACGAACGACCGTCTCGACGGCGGCTTCATTCATTACCGGTAGTGCCCCGGGAAGACCCAGGCAGACGGGACAGACGTGCGTGTTCGGTTCGGCGTTTGCGTAGTCCGCTGAGCATGAGCAATACATCTTGCTCCTGGTGAGCACCTGGGCGTGCACCTCAAGGCCGATCACCGTCTGCATTGTGTCCCTGGGAGTGTCGATCGTTGTCGAAGACAAGGTAGGTAATCCTCCACCGATGGTCTGAGCGGAACGCATTTCCTCGCCGGCGTGCGTTTCCGTCTCGAGTTCTTGTTGCGCTAAAGATAAAACACTGGGCGTTTAACGTAAGTACCAGAGAGGAAGCATCGCTACGGCGCCCATGCCTGATCCGCCGATGTGGCCGCGGTCACAAGGGGGCGCTGTGGTAAAATCCCTGTTGTCTGGAGGGTTCCGCACGGTCAGTGCAGCGCTGACCCGGAGGCCTCCTCAACGTGTATATGGGTATAGAATCGTCAATTCATGACGAAACATCTGTATTCCGACCAGCAATGCTCCCGAGACCCGCTGCACGCCGACGGAGGCTCCCTAACCAATGGTGACGACAACTCAGCAGAAAATGGTCACCGGTACGATCAACGGTCAGGAAGTAACCGTTCCTGCCGGAACCAGCATCCTAGAGGCATCCCGGATGGTCGGCATTGAGGTGCCGAACCTCTGCTTCCAGCCGCTGATGCGCGCATGGGGATCGTGCCGGATTTGTACGGTCGAGGTGTTGGGCAAGCGCGGTGGTCTGGTCGAGTCGTGTGCCGCTGTCTTCGGCGAAGGCTCGGAGGTGCTCACCCATTCCCCAAGCGTTCTTGAGTCGCGCCAGTACATTCTTCAGATGTACCTGATCGACCATGCGCTTGATTGCCCAACCTGTGATAAGTCCGGTGAATGCTATCTACAGGACAACACGTACCTGCACAATATCAACGCCAATCCTTACCGACGGCCAAAGCTGGCCCAGCCTTACGAGCATTTCAGCCCGACGGTGGATTACAAGTGGGACCGGTGCATTATGTGCAACCGATGTACCCGAGTATGTGATGAGATCATTGGCGTGGTGGCGATCGAGTCTGCCAACCGGGCGCTGGAGGCCACGATCGCGCCGGCCTTCGGTCACGAGATGGTTCAGGAAGGCACCTGCATCAACTGCGGCATGTGCATTGCCGTGTGCCCAGTCGGTGCGCTGACCGATCGCCACTTCGGACGTCATCCCTGGGAACTCGAAACGACGGAAACCATCTGCGGGTTCTGCGATGTCGGATGCACACTCAACATCGAATCCAGCAAGGGTCTGATCAGCCGCACGACCCATCTCTGGGAGCGCGGCGTGAATCATGGCTACACATGCGACCGTGGGCGGTGGGGATACGAAAAGATCCAGTCCGCGGACAGGATCTTTTACCCGCGCTCCCGCGATGCCGATGGCCGGGCGTATGAGATGAGCTGGGAAGAGGCGGTTGACCTCGTCGCCGAGGGACTGGCCCATTACCACGGCGAGACGTTCGGGGCTCTCGCCTCTGGCGAGAACACCAATGAGGAAGCCTATGTACTCCAGCAGTTCTCTCGTGCCGTCATGCAGTCGAACAACGTTAATCGCCTGATGACCCAGAATCATGCGGCTGTTGAGCGCGTTACACGTGCGGCGTTGGGCGACGATGTCGCACACACGAACAACATGCAGGAGCTCTTCTCCGCGGTGCATAACCTCCTGGTGGTCGGCCCTTCGATCATCGACTACGCTCCGATTGCATCCTACTGGATCAATCACTCCCGCCTCTACCGGGAGACGCGGATCGTCGTGGTTGCCACGGAGCACTATCCCCTCTGTGACCGCGCCGCCGTGTGGCTCCAACCAAATCCGAACACGACATCACTTGTCCTTGAGGCGGTGGCGGCTGAAGTGATCCGTCTCGGTTTGGGCGGCAGCGAATTGGGCCTGAAGCCGGATACTGACCTGGAGGAGGGTGCGGCGAAGACCGGTGTGCCGGCGGACAAAATCCGCGAGGCGGCGATTGTCTTCGTGACGGGTCAGCATGAAATGCCAGAGGCTCGCCCGGAAGCGGGATTCCCGCCCGCAGCGATCTTCCACACCGTTGCTCACCAGACCCCGATTGACCATGTCGTTGACTACCGGATCGAGGATCGCTCGGTTGACACCGATTACGGCGACGCCGGCCGGATCACCGCCGCCTGTATCAACCTCGCCATGCTGACCGGCAATATTGGTCGGGTTGGCGGCGGAGTTGCCTCGCCCAGGGGTCCGGCAAATCATCAAGGAACGACAGATATGGGGCTTGTCCCGGATCTACTTCCCGGTGGTCTGCAGGTGACTGACCCGACTGCACGTGAAACGCTCGAGGCGCTCTGGCTCGGTCGGTGGGCCGACAAGGCCTCGACATCGAACGGCTTCGTCCCGGTCAAGCGGCTTCCAGCGGAACCCGGTGTTGCCTACGAAGAACTTGCTGATGCTATAAACACTGGCCGCATCAAGGCGATGTGGGTCGAGGGTGGCCAGGGGACGCGCGACATTGTAGCCAACCAGCCGCTCTACGAGGCGCTCCAGAAGCTGGAGTTGCTCATCGTCGTCGACGGCTACGATTCGCCTCTTGCCCAAATCGCGCATATTGTCTTGCCGTTGGCCCTCAATCTTGAGAAGGATGGCACATTCACTAACTTCGATCGCACGGTCCAGCGCGTCCGTGCCGCTGTCCCGCCGATGGGTGAGGCTCGTTCCGAGATCGATATCCTTAGCGCCGTAGCACGACGCATGGGTTACGGCCTTCAGGCCGACCACCCAAGCCGGATTATGGCGGAGATCTCACGGGTGGTCCCCTGGTATGCCGGTGTGACCTACGCCCGGCTGGAGCGCGGCGGCATAGTGACCCCGGTGACCTCCCTGGGTGAGCAGGGAGCCACGATCCTGACTTCAAACTCCGATTCACCCCGGCCGCTGCAGCCACGGCTCATTTCCATGAGCTCGGCGCAAGTGTCAGCCGATTAGGAAAGGGACCTCAAGACATGCTGGACGAAGTCAAGGGCTTCTCAGTCACGCTCAAACGACTCTTCGCGCCGAAGGTCACGCAGCAGTACCCGGATGAGAAGCGAGCCATGATGCCTCGTTACCGCGGGCTTCCGTCACTCCGGTCCGATCCGGATACGGGAGAGGCTCTATGTGTCGCCTGTGGGCTTTGCGCGCGCATCTGCCCGACCTCCTGTCTCGATATGAACGTCGTCCCGTCTGAGGAGGGAGACCGCGAGCTCGCAGAGTTCATTCTCAAGTCCGGTCGCTGCCTCTTCTGTGGCTTCTGCGCTCAGGTCTGCCCGGTCGACGCCATCACCATGAGTCAGGAATACGAGCTCACGGTGATGGAACGCGATGGGTTGGTCTATACCAAGACGGAGCTGGCTACCATCGGCGGGCAGTCTCCGATCTGGTGGGAGTCCGGCGTCGGGCCGGAGAACCAGCAGACGAACGCGCCATCGTATTACGATCCGTTCCGCGACAAGGGCGCCGAGCTTTACTAAGGCAGCAGGAAGCTTCGATCAACGCAAGGATTC
>JAUJLY010000307.1 GCA_030447145.1 Thermomicrobiales bacterium | reverse complement strand
CCTCGCAGGAGAACTCGACATCCTCAACGAAGCTCCTCGCGAAGTTGACAGAGTCACGCACCCGGTCCAGCACCTGCTCCCGGGTCATCCGAAGCTTGTGCTTGAGATGAATGTCGGACGTCGCGATGAACGTATGGACGCGCGGCCGGTCGGCTTCTTGCACCGCTTGTGCGGCACGCTCGATATCTCCACGGGACGCCCGGGCAAGCCCCGCGAGTGTCACGCCGGATCCCTTGGATCGATGCGCGATCTCGCGCACTGCCTCGAAATCACCAGGAGACGCGGCGGGGAATCCGGCCTCGATCACGTCGACGCGCAGGGCAAGGAGCGCATCCGCGACTTCGAGCTTCTCTTCCGAGGTAAGCGTTGCACCAGGAGACTGCTCCCCGTCGCGCAGCGTCGTATCGAAAACAATGACGCGGTCCCGCCCGTCAACTACGTTGCCTTCTCGAATACTCATTGCCCTACTCTCTCCGACAGCTACTCGTCAACCAAAAGCGGCGAGCATCGGTCACGTGCGGATTGGTACGCCTATCCGCGCTTCGCCGTGGCGGCCTCGCGGGCCGCCTTGCCAGTCTTTAGCCACGGCATCATGCCGCGCAGCTCTGCGCCAACCTGCTCGACTTCGTGTCCCTCGTTCGCCTTCCGTAGCGCCAGGAAGTTCTCGCGGCCCTCCTCGTTCTCGGCGATCCACTCACGAGCGAACGATCCATCCTGGATCTCCGAAAGCAGCTCCTTCATTGCCGCTTTGGTCTGGTCGGTGATGATCTTCGGGCCCGCCTTGTAGTCACCATACTCGGCGGTGTCGGAGACGACCTGCCGCATGTAGGTGAGTCCGCCCTCATAAATGAGATCGACGATCAGCTTCATCTCATGCACGCACTCGAAATACGCGCTTTCTGGAGCGTATCCAGCCTCGACCAGGGTCTCGAATCCGGCCTGCATCAACGCCGAAACGCCACCACACAGCACGGCCTGCTCGCCAAAGAGATCGGTCTCGGTCTCTTCCTTGAACGTTGTCTCCAGCACACCGGCGTTCAGGGAACCAAGCCCACGCGCGTATGCCAGCGCCGTCTCCTTGGCGTTCCCGGACGGATCTTGATGCACCGCAACAAGTGCCGGTACACCGATGCCCTCCTGGTAAAGCTCCCGAACTCGGGAACCCGGCGCCTTCGGCGCGATCATCGACACGTCAACATCAGGAGACGGGGTGATTGCACCGAAATGGATCGCGAAACCGTGCGCGAACATCAGCATCTTGCCGGCAGTGAGATTCGGCTCGATGAATGCCTCGTAGATCGATTTCTGCAGGTGATCAGGGACGAGCACCATAACGATGTCCGACTCTTTCACCGCGTCCACGACCGACTCCACGCGCAAGCCTTCGGCCTCAGCCTTCGCACGGCTCTTGCTTCCCTCGTGAAGCCCAACCACCACGCTGAGGCCGGAGTCGCGCAGGTTCAGAGCGTGCGCATGTCCCTGTGCTCCGTAGCCGATAATGGCGATTGTCTTGTCCTGGAGCGGCGCGAGCGTTACATCGTTTTCGTAATAGATCGTTACCGGCATCTACCGTTTCCTCCGTACCGCGACCGCAGGGCCGCCCATCTTTATCATGTGACGCCGCCCTGGTCGCCACTCAAGCAAGAAGCCATTGCAGAAAGGAAGGGAGCGTGTAAGCGCTCCCTTCCCCGATTTGCTAGTCCGCCACGGCGTATGGCGTGTCGGTAATTCGATCGACGTGACCGCGCTTGGCGGGGGCAACCCGAGCCAAAGCGACCCTGCCGCTTCGTACCATCTCACGAATGCCATAGACGCGCATCATTGCCAGGAACGATTCGATCTCGTCCTCGCGTCCAACCATCTCAATCATCAAACTGCTTGGCGTCGCGTCGAGCACCTTGGCCCCGTAGATCGACGCCGTCTGCACGACCTCGGCCCTCACTGCACCCTTCGCGGCCACCTTCACCAGCACCAGCTCTCGAATGACGGCTTCGTTGGGGGAGAGATCAACGACCTTGATGACCTCGAGCAGCTTGTAGAGTTGCTTGCCAGCCTGCTCGACATCTGCGGCCTCACCGCGCAGTTGAATGGTCATGCGCGAGATCCCCGGCTGCTCGGAATGCCCTACCGTAATTGAGTCGATATTGAATGAACGGCGCCGCATCAGCGAAACCACGCGGTTCAGGACACCGGGATGATCCTCCACCAGCAGGACAAGTGTGTGTGACTGTTCCATGACTAGACATCCTCCGGCGACGGCGACCATTGCGGATCCTGGATCATGTCGGAATTGCTCGCTCCGGGTGCCACCATGGGGTAGACGTTGGCTTCGGGTTCAACCACGAAGTCGATCAACACGGGGCCCTTGATCGACCGTGCCCGCTCGATGGCGGGCCGGATCTCCTCGTGGCGCGTCACGCGAATGCCGGTTGCGCCATAGGCTTCGGCAAACTTCACGAAGTCAGGCGCGCTGATCTCCACCTCGGAGTAGTTGCGGGCGTGGAAGAGATCCTGCCATTGGCGAACCATGCCGAGATAGCCGTTGTTGATGATGGCGATGTTGATATCCAGGCCTTCCTGGACAGCGGTGGCCATCTCGTTGCCGGACATCTGGAAGCCGCCATCGCCACAGATTGTCCAGACCTCGAGGTCCGGCCGGCCCATCTTTGCGCCAATTGCCGATGGCAGTCCAAATCCCATTGTGCCCAGCCCGCCCGAGGTGATCCACCGGCGACCATGCCGTACGCCGAAGTGTTGCGCGGCCCACATCTGATGCTGCCCTACATCGGTCGTCAGGACTGCCTCGTGATCGGTTACCTCGGAGATCGTCTTGATGATGGAGAACGGCTCCGGCCACTCCGGCCGATCCTCGAGTGCCGCCCTCAACACCCGATTGTGCTGCCCCTCGATCCAGTTCCTCCAACCGGTGTGATCGCGCGATTGCACTTCAGGGGTCAGGAGCTTCAGCGCCTCCCCGGCATCCCCTACGACGGGAACGTCGGTGGGGACGTTTTTGCCAATCTCGGCAGGATCGATGTCGACATGAATCACCTTGGCGTTCGGTGCAAATCCGCTGAGATTCCCAGTCGCACGGTCATCAAAGCGCGCGCCGAAGTTTATGAGCAGGTCGCATTCATCAAGCGCCCGGTTCGCCGCGCGGTGGCCATGCATGCCCATCAAGCCCAGGGAGAGTGGATGTCCCTCATCCAAAGCGCCCAGCCCCAGCAGGGTGAAGATGACCGGAATGCCGGCCTTCTCCGTGAACTCCCGGAACGCCGCTTCCGCGCCGCTCAGGATAATTCCGTGACCGGCCATGATCAGCGGGCGCTTGGCGGAGTTCATCATCTCCGCCGCCAACCGGACCTGCCGCATATTGGGGACGAGGTTCGGCTGATAGCTTTTGCGCCCGGTCGTCTCTGGGTAGGTATATGGAGCCTTGGCGATGAAGACATTCTTCGGGATGTCGACAAGCACCGGTCCCGGGCGCCCGGAGCGGGCCAGGTAGAAGGCTTCTTTCAGGGTGGAGGCGATATCCTCGGGCCGGCGAACAAGGTAATTGTGCTTCGTGACCGGGAGCGTGATGCCGGTGATATCCACTTCCTGGAAACCATCGCGTCCAATCAGGCCCTGCATAACCTGCCCGGTGATGGCGACAAGTGGCACGGAATCAAGCATCGCGTCGGCGAGAGCTGTAACGAGATTCGTGGCGCCGGGGCCAGAAGTAGCAATACAGACGCCGACCTCACCGGTAACGCGAGCGTATCCGATAGCGGCCATACCCGCCCATTGCTCAAAACGGGTCAGGACATGGTGGAGGTTCGTGGGAGGGAGAGCATCATAGAGTGGAATGACCGCTCCGCCCGGGTAACCGAATACCGTCGTGACCCCCTCCTCTTCGAGGCTGCGGCAGACGATCTGCGCTCCGGAGAGAATCTCGGGCCTGGTCTGGATTGGAGTTTGGGCAGGTACTTCCCCGGTCAGGGACCGGGATTCCACGGCTACCATCATTGTGCTCCTTTTCCCTCCGTCACCGGCTATGGGTGACGGCGTCAGCGACACGAATCTGCACTCCGATATTCGACCGCTATCGTTGCAGTCTTCAGCATCCCAAACAACGTCGCCGTCGAACGGAGCTGCTGCCCCCGGGTCCCTGCGTCAGGACTGATGTGGAGGAATCGGATGCTGCCCGCGCGTCGTTGGTCAGGAGCAT
>JAUJLY010000306.1 GCA_030447145.1 Thermomicrobiales bacterium | reverse complement strand
GGGCATCGTCCTATCCGGCGTCCTGCTTTCGACGTGGGACGACGGCCTCTACGATCTGCATGAGATCCTCCTCCATCTGCGGGATAAGCTGCGTGTACGTCTTGAGCGTCGTGCTGACGTCGCGATGCCCGACACGAGCAGCCACAGCCTTGATGTTTCCCCCTGCGGCAACGGTCGCTGTGATGTGGGTCTTGCGGATGCCATGGGGGGAGATGGGCTTCACGCTTGCCGACTTCACGAGGCGGTCAAAGGAGCGACGGACATTGTGGGCGCTCAATGGTCGGCCATTCGCTGTGCAAAAGATGAGCTCGTGGGGGTTATCCCAGTCAGCTGCAGCCATCCGCTTCTCAACCCAGCGAGTCCGATAGGACTGCAGTTCCGCAAGCAAGTCTGGCGTTACGCGGATCGTCCGTCGTCCCGTTTCCGTCTTGGCGTCCTGCTTGATAATTGGTGTGCCACGCAGGAGCCGGACAACTTGTTGGCCGAAACGGATCGTGCCGCGCTCGAAGTTCACATCGTGCCAGGAGACGCCCAGGAGTTCTGATGTTCGTGCTCCGGTTTCCACGGCAAGCAACCAATAGGGATGCAGGGCGTCATCTTCGGCGATGTCGAGGAAGGCACGGACCTCTTGGGGGGTCCAGACGTTGGGCTGCTTCGAGGTCATTTTTGGTGGCTTGGCGGTAGCGCAGACATTCTCGACCACCAATCCCCACCGCTTGGCGAGCTGGAGCGCAGCGGACAGGCGCAAGTGGCATTTGTGGATGAGAGACGGTGAATAGCCGGCACCTAGCATGGATGCATAGAACCTCTCCACCTGTTCGACCGTGAGGCTGCGGACCCGGACGGCTCCAAGTGCAGGTTTCAAATGGCGGCGGATGGTCACCTCATAGTTGACGATGTTCTCGAGTCGGACAGTGCGGGGCACGTCTATCTCGAGGTACCGGTCCAGCAGCTCACCGACGGTCGTCCGGTCAGGGTTGAGCAGTGTGCCCCGGTCCCGTTCCGTCATTGCCTCGCGTTCTGCCTTCTCCGCTTCCTTCCTGGTGCGGTACGTGCCAATGGTGATCCGCTTGCGTTGTCCCGTCGCCGGGTCGCGGCGGTCGATCATCACCTGATAGGAGGTTTTGTTGGTGGCCTTGGAGACGCGCTTGAGGATCGCCATATGCTTCCCTTGCTTCCCAGATGCTTCCCGAATAGCCATAGGTGTTCGGGAATGTCTGAGAATATCCTAGCATGGACATATGGTAAATCGACCGGCAATGTGGTGATTACTCCAAACGAACCGGAAAGGAATGGAATCAGCAGGAATAGGCAGGAATGACCGGGATAGTCCCCGGCAGCATATTCTGCCGGGACTCAACGCGACACCGATGGGATTAGACCGCCGGTGCGGGCGTGGGTCCCGCCTCATTGCCGCCCCGTGTGCGCATGACATGCAGGGCGATGCCAAGAATCAGCAGGGCCGTGCCAGTAACATCCTGCACCGGACCCGTGTAGAGCAACAGACCCGCGGCGACAACGAGAATCCCACGTTCCAGCCAGGTGGCAGGTTTGAGCAACCATCCGCCGACGCCCGCGACCAGTGCCACGATGGCGAGGCAGGCGGTCACTGTGGAGAGGATGATGTCCGATGTCTCACCAAGCGCCAGCAGGTTGATTCCGTTTTCGCGGTTCAGCGTGAACATGAACGGCACGACGAAGGCGGGCAGGGTGTATTTCCATGTCAGCATCATCGTCTTGAACGGGTTGCCGCCCGTGATGGCCGCCGCCGCGAAGGGGGAGAGCGCGGTCGGCGGCGAGACCTCGGAGAGCACCGCATAGTAGAAGATGAACATGTGGACCGCGACGTCGGGGACGCCCATCGAGATCAACGCCGGAGCCGTGATCGCCGCCGCGATGATGTACGACGCCGTCACCGGCACCGCCAGGCCGAGCACCCACACTGCCAGCCCGGTATAGAGCACGGTCAGGAAAAGCTGCTCGTTGGCGAGATCGACGATCAGGTCAGACATCTTTAGGCCAAGCCCGGTCAGCGTCATCACGCCAACGATGATGCCGGCGGTGGCACAGGTGGACGCAACCGACAAGGTGCTGACCGCACCGCCGCGCAGCGCGTTCCAGGTTCGGTTCGGCGTCATTGCCGTGTCCCGCCGCAGGAAGCTGAGCAGGAAGGCAAGGCCTGTGGCGTAGACCACGGCTGTGAGCGGGGTGAATCCGATGATCATCAGGACGATGATCGCGATGAGTGAGGTGAAGTGATACCAGTAGCGCTTTATCAGCGTCCCGGTCGGCAGGGTCTCGATAATGACCGCCCGGGTATTCATCTTCCGGGAATCAAGCTCGATCATCAGGAAGATACAGAGGTAATAGAGAATCGTCGGGATCATCGCCATCTTGATGACGTCCAGGTAGGAGATCTGGACGTACTCGGCGATGAGGAATGCCGCGGCACCAAGCGTCGGTGGCGAGAGAATGGCCCCGATGCCACCGGCGGAGAGGACCGCGCCAGCGGAATCACGGGTGTAGCCGGCCTTGCGCAGCATGGGCCATGCGACCGACCCCAGTGTCACGGTCGTGGCGACACCGCTACCCGAGACCGTGCCGAGCAGGAAGCCAGCGATCGTCGCCGTGCGGCCAGCGCTGGATGCCTTGCGGCCTGTTGCGGCAAACGAGAAGTCGAGGAAGAACTTGCCTGCGCCGGAAAACTCAAGAACGGCACCGTAGATCGTGAAGAGCACGATGTAGGTGGCTGCCACATCGAGGGCAGTGCCGAAGATCCCTTCCAATGTGATGTACATCGTACCGACGATGCGGTCCAGGTCGTAGCCGCGATGTCCCCAATCTCCCGGAAAGACGTTGCCCCAATGGGCGTATGCCAGAAGGGCAACCGAAAATGCGGGCAGGATCCAGCCGACCGTGCGACGTGTCGCCTCGAGTACGAGGATGATCAGGATGGCGCCCATCCAGACATCCATCTCGGTCGGGCGAGCCGCCCGTCTCACAAAATCCTGATCGATGCCGAGCGGGAACCATGTGAAAGATAGGCTGAGGGGATACAAGGACACAACTATCGCGGCAACTGCCAGCCCGATATCGATGATGTTGATTTTCCGTGAGGCGCCCCGCCGCCATGGGTAGAGCAGGAAGGTCAGGACGAGCGCAATACCCAGGAAGCTTGTGCGATAGACCTGCATCGGGATCGTCGCGCGGCTGGAATAGAGCGCATAGAGGGAAAGGCCGACGGCGATTCCACCGACGATCCAGCCAACAGGGCCAAGAAAGTGACGTGTCGGGCTCTCGGATTCGTACTCCTCGATCAGCGCCTGGGTATTAACCAGCTCCCGGTCTGATATCTCCTCATCGGGGTCCACGACCGGCGGCGACTGATCTTCCCTGTTCCTGTCGTCCTGCATTGTCTGGACATCCTCAACGTCGGGTGATCCCAACTCTCTCCCGATGACGGGCGAACCTGAGTATGACGGCGGCTTCCCGATGGCTCTTCGTCAGCTGCAGGACGAGAGCATTGCCGGCTGCATCCGCTCGACGTGAATCCTCACCTGCGTCGATTCCGGCAGGGTCTCGGTCAACCGGTACGAAGTCGAGTTGATCGAAAGTTTGTGGTTACCCCGGTCATCGACCCGGACCACCAGGTCATCGGCGGTGAACGGCGCTGCAAGCACTTCATATCCGCCCGTGACATGCCTGGTCCGCCCATCCGAAGCGTAGTACTCCGCCGCGGCGGCATTTTTTGTCACGATGCGCTCTCGCTCCAAGGTGCCATCATGGCTCACCCTATATGTTTCCCGGACAAATCCTCCATACATCGAGTGGGTGAACTCCAGGGTGATCGCCGTTCCCGGTGCAACCCGAGAGCAGATTACCGTGGCACCCTCCGCAGTGGTCACCCTCAGCATCAGCACCGGTTGCAGCAGGAGCGCAGGAAGGATGATCAGGCCCAGGATGAGGGCGATCATCGCTGCTCGACGCATGGGGATGTTCCGGAGTCAGGGGAGGCCGCCCACCACTGATCCGGCTGGGCAGGATGTTAGAACCCATTACGGCGTGGGGTAGGGCCCCCGAGAGGGAGCCGCCCCCCGGGGGTAGCCCGGCGCCGCGCAGTAGAGGACGGCGCCCGGCGGGTTAGGGAGAGCCCTCGATCACCTCCCCCGCAACACCGAGCGGTTGGTTGACTCGGGCGGTCCACCAGGCCCC